>JAPHUG010000256.1 GCA_026197195.1 Sedimenticola sp. | reverse complement strand
TCGGGCAGGGTTTTTTAATGGCTGCATGATGGCCATGGTTAATACGCGGTTCACCTTTTTCGATGTGGGCGTTAGGATGGGGTAGTCATGGAAGGGAGTCACCATTATGCGCGCACTGTTACCACTGGGGGCCATTGAGCCTTTTGTTCGAGAGTGTCTGGGTTGCCGCTGTCCTGCCGAGGTGTTTGAGCAGGTGGAAAGCGAAAAGAGGGCGCTGTTTGGTATCCAGTTTCAGCGGATGCTGGCGGGCAATCGCCTGTTGGTCTATCTGGTTCTGGATGCGGGCAGTGAGCCCATGCCCGGTGTGGTGGGAAAGTTGCATCAGTTGGGTGTGGCGGAACGTGATGCGGCTGGTTATAACCGGTTACGCATTGTGCTCCCAGCCGAGCTGACGGACTCACTCCGTAGCGAGGTGATCGAAGTGTTTGCTGATGTGGCAGAGGGTGATGAGAAGGTGCACCTGCATTTTGTACCGCAAGAGCGTTTAGAGACTTGCCGTGTGACAGCGGTCTAGTCTGATCGATAGGGCCCGAGAGTTAACAGCCAGAGAGTGAGTTCAGTATTGATGATGCAATCATTTCAACAGCCACAAGAAGAAGCTAAAAAAAGATGGGCAGACTGGTGTGCGGATTCACCGACACTGGCTGATGCGCTCCGTGAGTCGGCTGATTTTGAATCGACCTTGTTAAGGGTTTGGGAGGGGAGTGATTTTGTTGTTCAGGCATGCCTGAGAGAGCCCGATTTATTGGCCGAGCTGCAACAGACGGGTCAGTTGGATCAACCCTATGCACCGGATGAGATGGCCAGGCGGCTCGCGACAGCCCTGGCTGAAGTGCAGGAAGAGACGGATCTGCATCGGAGGTTACGCCGCTTTCGTAATGAACAGATGGTACGCATCATCTGGCGCGACCTGAGTCAGAAGGCGGCCCTGGCAGAGACGCTGGCTGATCTCTCGGCCCTGGCAGACGCCTGTGTTGATCAGGCGTTACAGCGGCTCTATTCCTGGGCAGCCGAAAGGCAGGGGGTGCCCCGAAATGAATCGGGCAAGCCACAGTCGATGGTGATTCTGGGTATGGGCAAGCTCGGTGCCCGGGAGTTAAATCTCTCTTCTGATATTGATCTGATCTTCGCCTATCCCGAGCCGGGTGAGACTGATGGCCCTAGGCCCATAGCCAACGAGCAGTTTTTCATCCGCCTCTGTCAACAATTGATCAAGGCGCTGAATAGTCAGACGGCCGATGGTTTTGTATTTCGTGTCGATGCCCGCCTGCGACCGTTTGGGGACTCCGGGCCGATGGCGCTGTCGTTTGATGCCATGGAAAACTATTACCAGTCCCACGCCCGCGAGTGGGAACGTTATGCCATGATCAAGGCGAGGGTGGTGTCGGGTGAGCCGGAGGATGCAAGGGATATCATGGCCATGCTCAAGCCCTTCATCTATCGGCGTTACCTGGATTATGGTGCCATCGAGTCGATTCGGGATATGAAGCGACTGATCAGTCAGGAGCTGAAACGCAAGGGGATGGCCGAGAATGTCAAGCTGGGCCCGGGGGGGATCCGGGAGATCGAATTTATCGGACAGGCCTTTCAGTTGATCCGGGGTGGACGGGAGCCTGAGCTACAGATTCGTCCGATTTTACCGGTGCTGAAGGTGCTGGGTGAGAAGCAGCAGCTCTCATTGGAAGAGGTCGGTGAGCTGACGGAGGCTTATCAGTTTTTGCGCCTGGTTGAAAATCGCATCCAGGCCTGGAAGGACAAGCAGACACACCTGCTTCCAGAGGATGAGGTGGGTCGTTTGCGTATCGCCCGGTCAATGGACTTTGCCGACTGGGACGGCTTTTACTCGGTGCTGGAGAGGCACAGGGAAAAGGTACAGATCCACTTTGATAATGTCTTTGCCTTGAGCGAAGAGGTGGCCAATGACTCACCACTGCAGGCGATCTGGGCGCAGCAACTGGACGATGAGCATGCCATTGAACGGCTACAGGCGGTGGGCTACCAGGCGGGAGAGACGGTGCTCTCCAAGCTGCAGACGTTCAGGGAGGGCTACGCTTGCCGCAGCCTCGGCACCCGGGGAAGAGGGCGACTTAAAGAGTTGATGCCGGTGCTGCTGGAACAGGTGGCACAGGTTGATGCGCCGGATGTGACCCTGGATCGTATCCTGACCATTCTGGAGTCGATTACCCGTCGTACGGCGTACCTGGCGCTGCTGGTGGAAAACCCGGTGGCGCTGGCCCAGCTGATCAAGCTGGCAGGCATCAGCCCCTGGATTGCCCAGCAGGTCGCGCGGCATCCGCTGTTGTTGGATGAGATGCTGGACCCGCGCCGACTCTATACGCCTTTAAAAAGTGAGGGGCTGGAACATGAGCTGGATACCCTGCTGGGGGCCGTCGATCCGGATGATCTGGAGCAGCAGATGGAGCGGATGCGTCAATTCACCCAGAGTAATATGCTGCGAGTGGCGGCGGCTGACCTGACAGGCACCATTCCGTTGATGGTGGTGAGCGATTATCTGACAGAGATCGCCGAGGCTGTGACCCGCCGGGTAATGGCCCAGGCCTGGGGGTTGCTGGTGGCCAAGCATGGGCGCCCGAGTTGCGTCACGGGGGATGCGAATGGTTTTGCTGTGATCGGCTATGGCAAGCTGGGCGGGATTGAGCTTGGTTACGGCTCTGACCTGGATATGGTGTTCCTGCATGGCAATGACAACCCCAACCAGATGACGGAGGGGGAGCGCTCTATCGCCAACGACCTGTTCTATGCCCGCATGGGGCAGCGCATGATCCAGATGTACACCACCCGCACCCCCGCAGGGACCCTGTATGAAGTGGATATGCGGCTTCGCCCGAATGGGAATTCCGGTATGTTGGTGAGTTCGTTGGAGGCCTTCGAGCAGTACCAGATGAATGAGGCCTGGACCTGGGAGCACCAGGCGTTGCTGCGCGCCCGGGCGGTGGCGGGTGATCCGGCAGTGATTGCCCGGTTCAATCACATTCGCCGACAGGTACTCTCCCGAGAACGAGACCCGCAACAACTGCAGAAAGATGTGCGTGAGATGCGTGAAAAAATGCGCAGCGCCCTGGACAAGAGTAACGACCTGCAGTTTGATATAAAGCAAGGTGCTGGCGGTATCGCCGATATCGAATTTATGGTTCAATACGGCGTTTTACGCTGGTCATCCGAACACCCGGATCTGCTTGATTGGACTGATAATATTCGACTACTCGAATCGCTTGCACGGCATCACTTGTTTGACGAGGAGGTGGTGCAGCGCCTGTCAGACAATTATCGCGCCCTGCGGGCCGTTTATCATCGTAAGGCGCTCAGTGAGCTGCCCGGTGTGATCGCTGAGAGTGAGATGGTGCAGGAGCGTGGGCAGGTGCGGGCACTGTGGCATACCCTGATGGAAGCGTAACGATAGAATTTTGTAATCTTGAGCGAGTGGAGAGAATAAATGGCAAGTTTCGCGGATCGTGACGGCTGGATCTGGCTGGATGGCGAGATGGTACCCTGGCGCGAGGCCAAGGTGCACGTGTTAACCCACACCCTGCATTACGGTTTGGGGG
>JAPHUG010000122.1 GCA_026197195.1 Sedimenticola sp. | reverse complement strand
CCAGTGCCTCTTCTCCTGGGTCTGGCTACCCACCGAAATACTGGTTGCAGCTACTGTACATAGGAAGACCAGCATGGAGAGTGGGTTCCCCTCATGAGTCAGAATGATCAAACCGGCATACATCCCCCAGCTCAAGGCGCTCGTAAGGCAGAACAGCTGATACAACCGTTTTGGGTGAGCGATGGCATCATCGTCTGCAACAGCCAGCCGCCGGCCCATGAAGAACTCTCCCAGGCCCGAGACAATCATTCCTAAAGAGGGGAGCCAGAGCCAGTCCAGGTGCTCCCGGATATCCGCGCTGATGAGCATCAGCAGGATCGCAACAACCGGGTAGCCCAAGGGTGCCACGCCCGCTCGCTGCCCCATATCCCGTGCAATACGCCCCTGTACCAGTTCACGCTGGCCCTTGGGAAGTCGGTTCAGCTCTGAGTCCAGCTGAAACCAGTTCCGCTCTTCATGTAGGGCAACGGAATCCAGCATCGGCTGACTACCCTTGTCCGATAGAGAGCGCTTCCGTCGAATCGGTGACACCCTCAACCTCTTCTGTCTGAAGTGGCAAAGTCACAATAAAGACAGCACCACCCTCTGGGTTATCATCCACCTGGAGATTACCGCCATGCCGCTCAGCCACGGTGGTATAGGCGATACAGAGCCCCTGGCCGGTACCTTTGCCCACGACCTTGGTGGTAAAGAAGGGGTCAAATATGCGCCCCTTGATATCATCAGGAACACCCGTTCCGCTGTCACTGATTCGAACCTCTATGGCATCATCCAGCTTTTTCGTGGCAATAGTAATCACACCCATGCTGGAATCACTCTCCTTGAGGGTGTCACTAATCGCATGGGCGGCATTCACAATCAGATTGAGAAACACCTGATTGATCTGATCCGGCACACAGAGGATCTTAGGCAGATCATCGGCCAGATCCATTTTTATCTCGGCAACATATTTCCACTCATTCCTGGAGACCTCCAGGGTGGTCTGCAGCGCCCGGTTGATATCGGTTTCCACCTTGTCCACCACACCCGGATGTGAGAACTCCTTCATGGCGCTGACGATCTTGGCGATACGCTCGACGCCCTCAAGGGATTGGTCCACCGCACGGGGCAGCTCCTCCCGAAGAAACGCCAGATCGATCTCTTCCTCTTTCTCTTTCACCTGCTGGATCATCGCCTGCAGATCAGCCCCTGATTCAATACCCTGCAGGAGTTGCTGATAGGTCTCTATCAACGACTCCATATCCTCAACAGCCTCTTTGAAAAACTGGGTGTTATCACCGACGAACTGGGTCGGCGTATTGATCTCATGGGAGATGCCCGCCGCAAGTTGTCCGATGGACTCCAACTTCTGGGCCTGACGCAACTGCACCTCCATGAGCTGCTGCTCTTGCTCGGCCCGTTTGCGTTCGGTGATGTCACGGATAATGCCAATCACGTGCCACTGCCCCTTGAGTTGCAAGGCAGAGATCGACAGTTCGATGGGGAACGCCTCACGCCCCTTTCGCAACGCCGTCAACTCCATGGTCTTACCGGCCGAGCGCTCCCGGCCGGGGGTGTCATTTCGGCCACCAGACGGGCAAATTCATCACGGCTGGCTCCCGGTTCAATCCAGTCATCCAAGCGCTGCCCGACAATATCTTCCACCTGGAAACCAAACATCGATTCAGACGCCATGTTCCAGAAGATCACCTCTTCATTCTGGTTCACCATGACAATGGCATCCTGGGCCGAGTTGGCCATGGCGGCAAACTTCTCTTCGCTCTCCTTCAGGGCGGCCTGGGAGCGTTTTTCCTGTGAATTGTCCCAATACATACCGAATACGCCGATGACATTGCCTTCATCATCCTTCAGCGGTGCCTTCAGGCGGTGATAGGAGGACTCACGCCCCTGATACGTGCGTTTGACATCCTCCTCGAGGGTCAGACCCGTCTGCATGACATGCTGGTCTTCCCGCACAAACTGATCAGCCTCTTCCTGTGGGTAAAAGTCACTGTCTAAGCTGCCTGATATATCGCCCGACTGGATACCCAGATCCTTGGCATAGAGGTGGTTGCAGGAGACATAACGGGACTCTCGGTCTTTGTAAAACAGTCGCTGTGGCAGGTTTTCAATAAGACTCTGGTAGTGACTCTCCTGCTGCTCCTCAAAGCGTTTACGTTCGATAATGCCGGCCATAACCAGTGCGGCCGCCTCCAGAAAACGCACCTCCTCTTCATCCCGCGCATGCCCCTCTGGGAGGTAGAGCACCATCACACCCAGCACCTGTTCACCGGACAGAATCGGCACATTGTAGTGGCCATGGGGTTTAATGCCGTCAAACACGATCTCATGCTGCTCATCGACATGATCCACATGGATAATCTCTCCACGCTCTGCCGCCCGGCCACAGAGGCATTTGCCATAAGGGACTTTTTTACAGAGCGTCTTGAGTGGATCGGCAAGATTGCGCTCTACCAGCAGCTCTAACTCCCGGGTCTCACGGTTGGCCAGGAAGATGGCGCCTGAGGGCAGCAAGGCGGAGAAGGGGGCCGTAAGGGTGATAACCAGTGCATCTTTCAGACAATCTCGCAGAGAGCGGTTGGTCAACTGAATCTGCAACAGCAGAACCAAAACCAGGTGTAGGCCGCTCTCTCTGGCCGCCTTTTCCCAGTCGTTATATTGTTCTTCACTCATCGATATATCCCTCTGGACACCCAAGTTGAGTTCACAATCAGTGGTGGGGCTCCTTCTAGGGCTATCGGCAGCGCGGTTTATTCCTTAAACACAAACAGTTAACAATTAATCCTGCATGGTCCAAGAGACATAAAAGTGGATTTAAAAGATACCAGAATGGCAGGAAAGGCGAGGGCAGTCTTACTCAACTAAAGGAGGGGAAAACCGGGGGTAGCGCCTCTGAGCGGTTAGAGGGAGGCCGAATAACTACCCACAAAACGAACGGCGACACCCTTGTCCACCAGGATTTCAGCGACCAGCTCTATCCTGGAGCGTTTTCCAGACTTCAGGCTGTCAATAAAGGCCTCAAAACTACCATCGTCAGGCAGGCGGCAACGGGCCACGATCTCACCCCTGACCGGTAGACGATAACTGATTTTTGCATCACCCAGTACACTGTGGGCCTGCAGACCCGCCTCTTCATATTTCAGATGCAGCATTCCCCAACAAACCACCGCACAGATGCTGTAAAGACTGCCACCAAAGGCGGTACCGTGAATGTTGATATTGGGTTCAAAGTCAGCCAGAAAGACCAATTCGCGCCCATCATGCTCTTCAACCCTGACCCCCATGGTGCGGGTCAGGGGAACCTCGCGGTGCAGGGTCTCTTCCAGCAAGGCCAGCCGCTGTTTCACTATTTTCTTACCGTGTCGTGCCGATAGACCTCCGGCACCTGCCCCGCAGCATCATAACTGACGCCGAGATCCCGCAAGATACCGTCACGAATACTGTAGATCCAGCCATGTACCGAGAGCGGCTGTCCCCGGCTCCAGGCATCCTGAACAATGGAAGTATGGGTCAGGTTAGCCACCTGCTGTACGACATTCAGCTCGCACAAAATATCCACCCGCTCTTCCTGGTCAACACATTTGGCAAAACGCTCTTCATAACTGTAATAGACATCCTTGATGTTTCGAATCCAGTTATCAATCAGTCCCAGTGGCTTATTCTGCAGCGCAGCCGCCACGCCGCCACAACCGTAATGGCCGCAGACAATGATGTGTTTCACCTTCAACACTTCAACAGCGTACTGCACCACAGAGAGACAGTTCAGGTCGGTATGAACCACCATGTTCGCCACGTTACGGTGAACAAAAATCTCGCCAGGCAACAGCCCCGT
>JAPHUG010000071.1 GCA_026197195.1 Sedimenticola sp. | reverse complement strand
TTTTACGGATGGGTGGGTAGCATACCCCCGCCTCGGCACAGCCCTGGTAGCCAACTTTGATCGTGATATCCGTTGCAGAACGGTTGGTTCGTAGGAGCGTGAGGGGCAGATTGATCTCATTGTGGTAAACCGGCAGATCACCGTAGCTACCGTCGGGTCTGAGGGCGTTTTGCTTGATTTCGGCTTGAGGTAATTGATAGGGCGCTATCTCAATGCCATTCCCGCTTTCCAGCGTTACCTCAATCTTATCCTGATAGAGATAGGTGCCATCGGCGATTTGCCAGATCAGTCGAATTTGATCCGGTCCTTCTGCTTGTGCAGATAGCTGGTAGGCTTGATCGGGCGTGAGTATCTCATCATCCTGCCCAAGGCCCAGCGACTGACCCAGACTGCTCAGTGCGGAGAGGGCGGGTGTTGGTTTTGCGGCAGCCTGGGGGGGCAGCTGTATGGTGGCTTTTTCTTTCTGTGGGGGATAGCAGAGTCCGGCGTCAGCACAACCCTGGGAGACGGTCAGAAGGTTAAGCGAAGGGCCTGCAGCGGCCGTGCGCTCAATCGGTACGACAATGGAAACCTGGTCGCGATAGACCTCCATGTCACCGAAATATTGATCCTGTTTGATTTTGCCGGCAGGAAACTGTGCATTACCCAGGGTGATACCTGGGGTTTCGCTGGTCAGTTTTATCTTGCTGCGATAGAGATAATAGCCGTCTGCGATCTGCCAGGTGATGCGTACTTCATCCGGACTTTCGGCAGCGGTTGAGAGGCGAAAGGCCTCTTGCGGGAGTAGATAATCAACTTCAGTCTGGGATGCCGCCAATCCGGGTAAAAAAAGCAGGCTTAGCAGGAAAAGAAAAGAGTTCAGTCTAATTGTTGTTCTGTGCATTCATCAATCCAGTGGAGATAGGCTGGCAGCCCTTGTTCTATAGGGACTGCGATGATCTCCGGAAGTTCATAGGGATGGACGGACAGAAGCGCCTGCTCCAGCGCGGTATAACGTGACCGGCTGGTCTTGATCAGTAACAGGTACTCGTCCGTCGTCTCAAGCTTCCCCTGCCAGGTGTAAACCGAGACGATGGGTGCCGTGATGTTGACACAGGCAGCCAGTCGTTCAGAAACCAGGTGGCCGGCGATCCTGTCGGCGCTCTCCCGGTCGGGGCAGGTACAGTAGATCAAAAGCTTGTCCACAGGCATGGGCGGAAGATACAGGATTGCTCTGCAACGCGCAAAAACAAAAAGTGAGGCCGGGCCCGTCTTGAATCGTTTGTAACGGGGGCGTAAGCTCTGCGTCCATGAATCCACTTGCCTTGCTCCTGCTTCTGTTTGTCGGCATACCGCTGGTCGAACTCTATTTCATGATTGAAGTGGGTTCCGTTATCGGGGCCCTGCCTACCATCCTGCTCACTGTATTTACCGCCGTACTGGGCGGCTTGCTGGTTCGTATTCAAGGCTTTTCCACGGCTATGCGTGTACGGGCTGGAATGGACAGGGGGGAAGTGCCCGCCATTGAGATGCTGGAGGGTGTTGTGCTGCTGTTGAGTGGCATTCTGCTACTCCTGCCGGGATTCTTTACGGATCTGTTTGGCTTTCTTGCGTTGGTGTCGCCGATTCGCCGTGCGGTGATTGTTGGTTTTTTAAAGCGTTCAGGGACTATCCAGCCAGTGGCTGGAGCAGACCCCGGTTCTACGCATGAGCCAAGGGTTATCGAAGGTGAATACCGCCGGGATGATGACTGACCTGGATAGTAATGCACCGATCGGCGTGTTTGATTCAGGGTGGGGCGGACTCTCTGTTCTTGGCCATATCCAGCAACATTTGCCGTCTGAATCCTACATCTATGTTGCAGATACGGGCCACCTCCCCTACGGTCCAAAATCACCGGGCTATGTCATCGGGCGTGCCGAGCGTATTGCCGCTTTTTTGCTGGAGCGGGGTGCCAAGGCGTTGGTGGTGGCCTGTAATACGGCCACTGCGGCGGCTATTGCAGTCTTGCGCGAGTCGCTGACTATTCCCGTTATTGGAATCGAACCCGGCGTAAAGCCGGCACTGGCGCAGAGCCACAGTGGCACGGTGGGTGTCCTGGCAACGGAAGGCACTCTGGGGAGTGAAAAATTCAGGCGGTTGATCAGTCAGCATGGCCAGTTGGGGAGGGTGATTGTCCAGCCCTGTCATGGCTGGGTGGAGCTGGTTGAACAGGGGGCGCTGGATACGCCACAGGCGTATCGTCTGGTCGCTGAGCCTGTGGGGTCGCTCCTCAGTCAGGGGGCCGATACCTTGGTCCTTGGTTGCACCCACTACCCCTTTCTCTCATCTCTGATCCGTCAGGTAGCCGGTCCTGATGTGTTGATTATTGATACCGGACAGGCGATTGCCCAGGAGCTTCATCGACGCCTGAGCCAGGCCCGGTTAGTGCGTGAAAGCCAGGGTTCAGGGCAGGTCGAATATTGGGTCAGCGGTGATCCGGAGGCGGTTAAGGGTGCGATACAGCCTCTTTTGGGGACCCCGCTTTTAGCCCGGCAGCTGCCGCCGCAGTGGCGTTGATCTCAGTGTCAGGATCTGCCGGTTTTGTTAAGTAGCTGATACCAGGCCCGCCCCAAGTACTCATGCAGGGCGTAATAGCTGTTCTGCATATATTTAGCGCTAGGGAGCCAGGGGCTATAGGGGCGCTCGATGGTTGAAGGTCGGACGGCGAAGCCCATCGGCGCGGGGATGACATCAATCCCGGCCTGTACGAACACATCCAGTGAGCGCAACATATGCCAGGCGTGTGTTACCAGCATGATTTTCTGAATGCCACGCTCTTTCAGCATCCCCTTGAGTATCAGGGCCTCTTCCCGGGTGGTTCGGCTCTTATCCTCAAGAAACAGGATCTTTGCCCCCAGTTCATTCTGCAGTATCTGGCGACTCAGCTCGGCCTCGCTGGGGCCTTTGCTCAAGGGGGATCCGCCACTCGGTATGATGGGCAAGCCGCTTCTCTTTGATAACCAGGCGGCATAACGCAAGCGCTCCAGCAGCATCGGATTAACGGTGTCCGCCCCGTGGTATTCTGGTGCAGCCTCCTGCCGCCCTGCACCGAGCAGGACAATGGCTTGGGCGTCACTCTTCTGTATCTGTGCCTCAGTTAGGGCAGGAATGATCTCCAGCCCACTCATCAGCTGTTTGGACAGAAAGGGGGTGGAGAAGAGATAGAGTGCCGTTAGGGTCAGGAGCAGAAGAAGTTTACCGATCAGACGTCTGGCCAGGAAAAAGCCTGTGAAACCGAGTATCACCAGGATGCCTGGCGGTAACACAAAGGTCTTGAGAACCCAGACGATCTCCTGATTCATTGACTACTCCTTGTTGCCACTGCCTAACAGCGGATTGGCCTGCAGGTCGGCATGATAGGATGAACGGACCATCGGGCCGCTGGCGACATTGGAGAACCCCATCGCTTCTCCTTTCAGGCGCAGCTGGTCGAACTCCTCCGGAGTGACAAACCGTTCAACAGGCAGATGATCCCGGCTGGGTTGCAGGTATTGACCTAAGGTTAACATGTTGACGTTATGGTCGCGCAGGTCCTGCATGACTGCAAGTACCTCTTCGTTGCTCTCTCCCAGCCCCAGCATCAGTCCGGACTTGGTCATCACCTCGGGATGACGTTGCTTGAACTGTGCGAGGAGGTCCAGCGAACCCTGGTAATCAGCACCTGGTCGGGCCTGGCGGTAGAGCCGGGGAATGGTTTCCAGGTTGTGGTTAAATACATCAGGCTGAATCGTCTCAAACTGGGCGATGGCGACCTCAATACGCCCGCGGAAATCGGGAACCAGGATCTCGATCTGGGTCTCTGGATTGGTATCACGAACGGCTTCAATGCAGGCGACAAAATGCCCGGCCCCCCCATCTCGGAGGTCGTCCCGATCCACTGAGGTGATGACGACATAGCGCAGGCGCATCGCCTTGACGGCCTCGGCAAGCTCTTTCGGTTCAGTCTGATCAAGGGGGAGGGGTTTGCCGTGTGCCACGTCGCAAAACGGGCAACGTCGGGTGCAGATATCGCCCATAATCATGAAGGTAGCGGTTCCATGGCTGAAGCATTCGCCCAGGTTGGGGCAGGCCGCCTCTTCGCAGACGGAGCTTAATTTGCTCTGCCTAAGGATCTTCTTTATCTCATTGACTCGTTCGCCGCTGGGCATTTTTACCCGGATCCAGTCGGGTTTGCGTGGCATGACCTTGGTCTGCTCAACCTTGATGGGTATTCTGGCCAGCTTTTCACTGCCGCGCTGGTGGGTTTCGGGCGTGGCCCGTGAAGGGGCGTTAATATCTTTCGGGTTGCTCATAAGGCTTCTCTGTTGGGCGCGGCTTCCGGGTGTGGATAGCCGAGCCGCAATAATAGATGGCTGACTAGGTTGTCAGCCACGGAGGTGATTGAAAGATTTTCGGCTAGGAGGCTCATCTGGGTCACCTCCAGATCGGCATAGCCACAGGGGTTGATACGACTGAAGGGCTCCATGTCCATCGCCACGTTCAGGCTCAATCCGTGAAAACTGCAGCCATGTCTGACCCGCAGGCCAAGGGCTGCAATTTTCTTTTCAGAGACATAGACGCCGGGCGCGTCGGGGCGGGCGGCTGCTTCGATGCCATAGTCACTCAGTAAATCAACCAGACTTTGTTCAATCAGCGTCACCAGTTGCCGGACGCCCAGCTTATGCCGGCGCAGGTTGAGCATGAGATAGGCTACCAGCTGTCCTGGTCCATGATAGGTGACCTGCCCCCCTCGGTCGGTCTGAACAACGGCTATCTCCCCCGGATTGAGCAGGTGTTCCGGTTTTCCTGCCTGTCCCAGCGTGAAGACCGGAGGGTGTTCCACCAGCCAGATCTCGTCACGGGTAGCTTGGTCCCGATCATTGGTGAAGTCCTGCATGGCGCGCCAGACCGCCTCATACTCCTGAAGGCCGAGTTTTTTAATCAGGGGTGGCTCAGGCAGGGTGGCCATCAGAGGCTCATCACGACATCTTCATGGTCGGTCAGGGCGTAATAAATAGCATCCAGCTGGGGCTTGCTGGTGGCCTGGAAAGTGACCGAAACAGAGAGATATTTACCGTTCTTGCTCTCTTTGATACGGCAGGCCTGTTCGGTTAACCCGGGTACATGCACGGAGACAATCTCCAGTACCAGCGTCTGGAAATCCGGGTGGCTGGCGAGCCCCATGGCCTTGACGGAAAATTCACAAGGAAATTCGAGTAGTGTCTCTTTTGATTCATTCATCGTTTCAGGTCGTTTCGATGCCCGCTTGAAGCCGGGCCTTGTAGTCACGGTAATAGTTAGCCATTTGGCTATAAATGGGGCCAGGCTGGCCATTTCCAACCCGTTGCCCATCCAGATCAACCACCGCCATCACCTCTTTGGTTGAGCTGGTTAGCCATATCTCTTCCGCAGCCTGCAACGCGGCTACGCTTATGGGGGTCTCTTGATAGGCCATTCCATGTTGAATGGCCAGTTCCAGCACCAGGTCGCGGGTAATGCCCGGTAGCAGGTGATCGCTCTTTGGTGGCGTAATAATCACCCCACCCTGGACAATGAACAGGTTACTCGTTGCTCCCTCCATCGCCTGGTTGTCACGTATCAGGATCGCTTCAGCGGCGCCTTGATCCATGGCCTCACTACGTAATAACACATTGGCCAGCAGGGTGATCGCCTTGATGTCGCAGCGCTGCCAGCGGTTATCCTCCAGGGTAATGGCTTTAATGCCAGTTGCCAGTGTGGCTGCATCCGGGTAACGGGCCGGTTGGCTCATGGCAAACAGCGTGGGCGTGATGTGCTTTGGGATCGCATGGTCACGTTTGCCGGTAGCGCCCCGCGTGATCTGCAGATAGATCGACTGGTCGGTTCCCGGGTGCTGATTGACCAGCCGGGATAGTATCTCCCTCCACTCTTCCGGGCTCTTGGGGCTGGTCATCTGGATGGCCCGCAGACTGTTGTCCAGGCGTTGCAGGTGGTGTTCCAGTCGGAACAGTCGTCCCGCATAGCAGGGGATGACCTCGTAGACACCGTCGCCAAATAAAAAACCCCGATCCAACACAGAGATCTTAGCCTCTTCCAGGGGAAGAAACTGGCCGTTCAGGTAGATGTCAGATGGTGTGGTTGTCACGTACCTTTCCCAGGGTGTGGTCTCTATTCCAGTAACAGCAGTACCGTATCTTTGATGTTTTGCAGTATGCCACCTTCCGACAGGCTCTCCAGGGCCACCAGATCTGTCTCAAGTATAGCCTCACCTTCCAGTGCAATGGTTACCTTGCCGAGGGTGACACCCTTGTTGACGGGGGCCATTATTTTGGGCTCGATGGACATGCTGGCCTGCAGGTTTTTGTACTGGCGTCTGGGAATGGTGATGTAAAGGTCCTGGTTGAGGCCAAGGTTCAACTGCTCTTTGCTCCCTTTCCAGACCCGGGTAGTGGTCAGCTTATCACCGGCACCGTACAGGCGATGCGTTTCAAAAAAACGGAAACCATAATTCAGCAGCGCCTGGCTCTCTTTGGCCCGGGCATCTTCACTTTGAGTACCCATGACGACAGAGATCAACCGCATGCCATCTTTTTTTGCTGAGGCAACCAGACAGTAACCGGCGGCTTCTGTATGGCCGGTCTTCACCCCGTCGACGGCATCGTCGCGCCAGAGCAGGCGGTTGCGGTTTTTCTGTTTAATGTCGTTGAAGGTGAACTCTCTGGTTGAGTACCAGGCATAGTAGTTAGGGAACTCTTTAATGGTCGCCTTGGTGACCAGTGCGATATCCTGGGCGGTGGTCAGGTGGCCGTCTGCGGGAAGTCCCGTGCTGTTCGCAAAATGGGTATTGAGCATACCCAGTCGCTGGGCATGCTCATTCATCAGATTTGCGAAGGTCTCTTCGCTTCCGGCGATATGTTCGGCGAGGGCGACACTGGCATCATTGCCTGACTGGATAATCATCCCTTTGAGCAGGGTTTCCAGGCTGACCTTTTTGCCCACCTCAATAAACATTCTGGAACCGGGTGTACGCCAGGCCTTCTTACTCACCAGTACCTGATCCTGCAGAGTGACATGTCCCTCATGCATCTCTCTGAGCACCACGTAAGCGGTCATGATCTTGGTGAGGCTGGCCGGTTCGAGTGGTTGATCGGCATTCTTCTCGGAGAGTATCCGGCCACTGTCGAAGTCGATCAGTAGATGGCCGGTGCCGGCAACCGTTGGCGGGGCTGGAACAGGTGCAGCCGCATTGACTGTAACAGACAGCCAGAAGAGGGTGAGTGCGAGGATCAGGGTAGATTGTAATTTGCTTGGGATTTGGAACATTGTCATCCTTTGTGTTGCTGTAACTTGAGGCAGCCACTATCAGCGCCAATCAAGTGCGATTCTATCAACTCTCGGTTTATTCTAACCTGAATTGGCGCTATAAAACTGCCCCTGGTTGGCGCGTTGGTGCGGCAGATGATGAAACGGTGTTCCGCTTAATCTTTACAGTGTTCAGTCGATAATGATGTGGGTTTCAATGATCCCCAGTTTCGGAAGATTAAGACTCAGGCTATCCACCTGTTCGACACTGGCTAGCGGGCCAATTTGAACCCGAAAGATGGTTTTCCCCGGGGGGCCGGCCTCTTGGATTCGAATCTTTTCGCCGAGTGAATGGGCCAGTTTGCTACTCAATTGGCTGGCGTTCTGCCGACTGCTGAAGGCCCCTACCTGGATAAAAAGCCCGGGTTCTGGCGTTGCACTGGCCTGCAGGG
>JAPHUG010000120.1 GCA_026197195.1 Sedimenticola sp. | reverse complement strand
GCGCGTCGAAAAGGGGAGGTCGATCCCAGCACAATCGGCGGGTGGCCGCTGGATTTAGTTACAACATTTTCGGTGTTCATGAGTCGCTTGTTTCTGCTGTCAAATCGAGTAAATAGTTAATTGCTAATACTATCAAATTACCATCCCAAAGGGATATTTATTCGACACGAATGGTCTGTAAAAATATTTGCAATATGACAGCCATGTTGCAATGTCTTGACATTTTTAAAACATCCATATAGATTGAAAAAAAGCATTGTAAATATCAATACTAACAATCTATTTAGGAAATACACATCTATTATCAAAGAGTTATAAATCCACATAAATAACATAGGCTTGACAATAGCGCCCTATATCCCATAGAAATGCTGACCGAATTAAGTCTTTGCTAATACTTATCTAACTCACGCTGTTCCAGGGAAGTAAGGCAGGACAACAAAGGGCCAATTTATATGCAAGTATCCAATCTGTTAACCGAAGGCGTAAACCTGATGTTTTTGGGCATGGGGAGTGTCTTTGTGTTTTTGACTGTTTTGGTGTTGGCAATGAGTGCTGTCGCCTACCTGGTCCGAACACTGTTCAAGGATGATTCACGGGAAATAGTGTCACCTCAATTAGTGATCCCTCAAACGGAAACTGAAGGCGGTGAGCTGATTGCGGTCATCGCTGCGGCAATTAACCGATATCGAGCCAAATAACCAATCGACAGCAACAACTTTTGCATCTTAGCTGTCTCTTTGTGCACAACACTTAAGTGAAGTGAAATTCCATGAGCATTAACACCAAACTCGGCATTACCGAAGTCGTCTTGCGCGACGCCCATCAGTCACTCTTCGCAACGCGCTTGCGAATAGAGGATATGTTACCGATTGCCTCCAAACTTGATCAGGTCGGTTTCTGGTCGTTGGAGACCTGGGGTGGCGCCACATTCGATTCCTGTATTCGGTTTTTGGGTGAAGATCCATGGGAGCGGTTACGGCAGCTTAAAAAAGCGATGCCCAATACCCCGCAACAGATGCTGTTCCGAGCTCAGAATATCCTCGGATACCGACACTACGCCGACGATGTTGTTGAACGGTTTGTTGAGCGGGCCGCCGCCAATGGGATGGATATATTCCGCATATTTGATGCGATGAATGATTTGCGTAACCTTGAGACCGCGGTTAAGGCCACATTGAAAGTGGGCAAGCATGCTCAAGGCACTATCTCCTATACCGTCAGCCCTGTTCACGACACGACCTATTGGTTGGATATGGCCAAGGGCTTGGAAGATATGGGGTCAACCTCAATCTGCATAAAAGACATGGCGGGTTTGCTGAAACCGTATGTGGCCTTTGATCTCGTTAGCCAAATAAAAGAGGCCGTCTCGATCCCGGTCGCACTGCATTGTCATGCCACAACCGGCTTGAGTACCGCCACTATTGTCAAGGCAGCAGAGGCAGGGGTCGATATGGTGGACACCTCAATCTCCTCTATGAGCATGACCTACGGCCATTCACCGACAGAATCCGTGGTCTCAATTCTGGAGGGAACAGAGAGGGACACCGGACTCAATATCCAGCTTTTGGAGGAGATTGCAGCCTACTTCCGTGAAGTACGGAAAAAGTATGCCCAATTTGAAGGCGCACTCAAGGGAGTGGATTCCCGAATTCTTGTGGCACAGGTACCTGGCGGCATGCTCACCAATATGGAAGGGCAGCTAAAAGAGCAGGGGGCTTCCGACAAACTGGATGCTGTCCTGGAGGAGATCCCACGGGTCAGAAAAGACCTGGGATATATCCCGCTGGTCACCCCCACCTCACAAATCGTTGGCACGCAATCGGTGATTAATGTGCTCAATGGTGAACGCTACAAAAACATTACCAAAGAGACGGCCGGTGTACTCAAAGGGGAATACGGTGCCACACCGGCACCGGTCGATGAGGCCCTGCAAGCGAGAGTGCTTGAGGGTACTGAGCCTGTCTGTTGCCGCCCTGCAGATCTGCTTGAGCCTGAAATGGAAAAGCTCACCCTTGAGTTCAAACAGTTGGCAGATGAGAAAGGCATACGGGTGGCAGAGTGCCTGGAAGATGATGTGCTTATCTATGCACTATTCCCTCAGATCGGCCTCAAGTTTCTGGAAAATCGGGACAACCCAGACGCCTTTGAGCCTGCCCCACAAGTTTGTCAGGAAGCTACTGCCACGACACAGCCCGCTGCCACGACTCAGGGACCAGAGGCCTATACCGTCAATGTCAACG
>JAPHUG010000171.1 GCA_026197195.1 Sedimenticola sp. | reverse complement strand
TCACCAAAGCATGCCCGTAGAATTAGCAAGTACTGTGCCACGACTACAGGTTCGAAAAAGCCCCCGCTGTAACCGAGCGGATCATTTTACTACGAATCGACCCATCTCTGGAAACAGAAATAAATACAGGCAATTAGAACCCCCTCAGATAACAGACCCGGGGGGCTTATGCAGGACTATCTGCGGTCGTTGCATCAGTAATCCGCAGACAGTTGCACCGTAATGGCGCAAGCATACCGGCATATGCACTATAGTGGTGCGTCACCCATAAAACACTCGGACCGTGCCAAACTCTTCAAGTTGTTGAGCCTGCGCCTGCAGTGTCTGATGAAATGCGCGGCGCACCCCCTCTTCGGGCATATCATCAATCGAAAAATAGACATCCACATTAATCTGACCCTCCAGGTAGTGAAACACCACCCGTTGACGTTGGTCTGCACCCGGAATCGTGGCCCACTGCTTCTCCAGCAGTTTTTCAGCATCACCCCGCAACGGCAAACCTTCACAGGGGATCGCAATCTCGTCATCTTCAGGATCGATATGGACGGTGACATCCATCACTTCCGAGACCTCTTCGAGCAGTCGATCAATCACCGTCTGGCCAATCATGTGGCCTTCCGAGACACTCAGCCAGGGCTCAACCAGAATATGCACATCGACGGTCGCCTCTCCACCAATCCGGCGGGTACGTAACATGTGGATATCCTGCACACCGCCGATCTGGCCGATAATCTCCCGGATTCGTTCAAGACGCTCCTCATCCAGGCCTTCATCCACCAACTCCTGAAACGCCGGCCAGCTCAGATCCCAACCGATACGGGCAATCATCAGGCCTACCCCGATGGCCGCAATGGCATCCAGATAGGGCAGACCGGCCATGGTTCCGGCAACACCAACCAAAACGACAATGGAGGAGAGTGCGTCGGAACGATGGTGCCAGGCATTGGCCTGTAACAGATCCGATTTGATTCGACGCGCCACCCTAGCGGTATAGTGGTAGAGCGCCTCATTAGCCAGGATGGAGAAAAGCGCCGCATAGAGCGCCAGGGGTTTCGGCTGCAACAGGGCCTCGGGTGAAAACAGCCGTTCCACCGCATCCCAGGTAATGCCGATAGCCACCAGTGCCAACAAGACCCCCAGCCCGAGGGTACCGGCCGTTTCAAAACGGCCATGCCCATAGGGATGGGCCTCATCGGGCCCTTGATGGGCGTGTTTGGCGGCAAAAAAGACTAAAGCATCCGAAAGAAGATCCGACAGCGAGTGAATACCATCGGCTACCAGTGACTGAGACTGCGCAATAAAACCGATACTGGTCTTGCTGCCCGCCAGAACCAGATTAACCAATACGCCAACGACGGTGACCCGTTGGATCGCCTGGTAACGTAACTGTTTCTCATCCAGCGGCTGAACCATTAGGCTCCGTCTTCCTCGACCACTTCCACCACAATGATGTACTCGTTGTTTTCAGTGCGGGTCTCTATCAACTTATGGCCATTGATTCTACACCAGGCCGGAATATCATTCAGCGCGCCAGGGTCGGTACAGATCGCTTCAACCCGAGTCCCGGCTGGCAGTTCCTTAACCTGATTCTGTACTCGAATAACCGGCATCGGGCAAAGCAAGCGCCGAGCATCAACCGTTACTGTTTTCATAGGTACCACGCCTTCGGAATCTGATCGCTGAGTAGCGGTTTAACAACGATTTTCTGGTGTGAGCCATCCAGATGCCGGATATCCATATCTACCTGCTCCGCTGTCTTGCCCTGGCTGTATCGGGCAACCAATTGACACGCCTGTTCAATATCAGCGGCCGATACTTCACCATCAATCAGGCCCAGTGGTCCGGCATGACTGACCATCGTGAGTGTCACATACTGCTTGCGATAGCCCTGCAGGAAATTACCCTCACCCTCTTCCCTGGAAATGATCACTTTGTAGTGTGGTTGTGGTCTGAGGTGGCGCCCCACTTTCAGCAGCATAATATCATCCATCTCATACTGCTTTTCACCACGGGCCTCCCAGAGATCCGCCAGCTTGACCGAATACTGCGCATCCGTAAGGAAACAGCAGCCACCGGCGGGCTGGGCATAGTCCTCCAGACCAAACGCCTTGGCCAGTGCCATCTGGGGTTTACGACTCCGGCCATTGAAGCCATACAGCTTATCCCGGTCAATCCACCCTTCCCGTTCAGGAAGGGTGGCAGGTAGATTCTGCCCGGACAGGGGCCTTACCAGCCGGTCTTCCGCGCCGGAATCTC
>JAPHUG010000335.1 GCA_026197195.1 Sedimenticola sp. | reverse complement strand
TTCGATCTGCTGGCCACTATTCATCTCTATTCCGTCTGCTGTAAAGCCGTCGCAGGCGCTGTTATTCCAATGGCCTGCAGGGGGGAAGGTTACCCCCTTCTCTAGTTGTTTCGTCCGGTCAGTGTGAAAATTGAGAACGGAATCACCTATTCGGCACAGAGCGGGGTCTTATGTCAGGCTTTATTTATCCCCGCTACCGCACGACTGCGGGCCTGGAAGATCGCATCGGCAATCTGTTGTGGGTTGTTATTGAGTCGAGCGATTTTCGCCGTATCGATGCCAGCAGCGGCTCGCTGGGCGGCCCGGCAATAGTCGGCCTGGGGGTAGTCAATGGTCTCAAAGCCCGTGCGTCCCCGGGCGTCCGCTTTGCAGGCGGCAAGAAATTGTTCCAGTCGTTCGGGACGCCGCAGCGCGTCGAGGGACAGCAGCAGTTTTACCAGGGTAGACGGTTTCAGCTCCAGTGCCCGGTGACAGTGAGTGTGAAACTCAGCCACCAAACGGGAGAGATCGCGGAATCGATTGGGAATGCGCAGTGACCGGCACAGGGCATCGACCAGTTTGGCCCCGCGTTGTTCGTGGCCATGATGGCTTGGCCATTGATCAGGGTGTGTGATCCCTTTACCCAGGTCATGTAACAGGGCTGCCAGGCGTGTTTCAGGATCTTTTCTGAGCAGCGTGGCCTGTTCCAGTACCATGAAACTATGGATGCCGGTGTCGATCTCCGGATGGTGTTTTTCGGGTTGGGGGACGCCGAAAAGTCGGTCCAGTGAGGGCATGATCACCTTCAGTGCCTGAAGGTCCCGCAGGGTTCTGAAGAAGATGACGGGGCTGTCACCCTCAAGGGCACGCATGATTTCGGACCAGACTCGTTCGGGTACCAGCGCATTCAGCTCATTGAGTCGTACCATGTTATGAATCATGGTGCGCGTTTCACCCGCAACCCTGAAACCCAGCGGGGACAGGCGTGCTGCCAGTCGTGCCAGTCGCAATACGCGAATAGGATCTTGCCTGAAGGTAGGCGTGTGTCGCAGGATACGTTCTGCCAGGTCCCGCTGACCATTAAGCGGATCGATCAGCTCATCTTCCGGTGACAGGGCCAGTGCATTGATGGTCAGGTCCCGCTGTATCAGATCATCACAGACCTGCTCCCGTTCACCCGTGTCTGTTTTTACACCTCGTGGCAGAGCGTACTCCTCGGCTGTTTCTGGATGCAGGAAAACGCTGAAGTCCTGTCCAACCTGCCGATAACCGGCCCCTACCAGTTGCTCACCGGTGACCCCGGTGACCAGCCAGTCATGGTCGCTCTCATCCAAACCCAGCAGACGATCCCGTACGGCACCCCCGACCAGGTAGCGGCGCATCCCGGTAATGTTAGAATCTTTCACTATGACTACACTTTTTCCTAAGCGTTATCTGAATCTGTTGCTGCTCTGCCTGCTTCTGCCAGGCTGCACTACCCTGAGCTATTATAGCCAGTCTATCGGCGGGCATCTTCAACTGATGGGGCAACGCCAGCCGATCAATCAATTATTGCAAGATCCTGAAACCCCGGCTGAACTCAAGCGGCGGTTAGAGAACGTACAACAGATTCGTGACTTTGCCTCAGCAGAACTCGGTCTCCCGGAAAATGACAGCTATCGCAGTTATGCCGCATTGAACAGGTCGGCCGTAGTCTGGAGTGTTGTGGCGACACCGGCGTTTTCCACTCAACCCAAACAGTGGTGTTATCTGGTTATTGGTTGTGCCAGTTATCGTGGTTATTTTTCCCGCCAGGATGCGGAAGCGTATGCCGCTGAACTCAGGCAGCAGGGGCTGGATGTGGCGATTGAATCCGTACCTGCCTACTCCACGTTGGGCTGGTTTGACGATCCCTTACCCAGCACGATCATCAACTGGTCGGAGCCGAGAACCGCCGGTTTGATTTTTCATGAGCTGGCTCATCAGCAGCTCTATGTGGAGGATGACAGTGCCTTTAACGAGGCGTTTGCCAGCCTGGTGGAAGAGGAGGGTATCATCCGTTGGCTTGAGCGACGGGATGCTGAAGCCATTTTGCAGTGGCAAAACTCACAACGTTATGAGCAGGCCTTTATTGCCTTGCTGTTAAGCACCCGGGAGCAGTTACAACGACTCTATGACCAGTCGCTGGATGATGAGGAGAAACGTGAGCAAAAGGTCGCCTTGTTTGATGCGCTGCAGGAGCAGTATCAGACATTGAAACGGGATGAATGGGGAGGCTATTCCGGTTTTGATGGCTGGTTTGGTCGTGAGTTGAATAATGCACACCTTGCCTCTGTAGCCACGTATGAAGAGTGGAAACCTGTTTTCAGGCAGTTGCTCACGGATGCCGGGGGCGATTTTTCCGTTTTTTATCAGAGAAGCGAGGCCCTGAGCCGGTTGCCCTATGCCATCCGTGTTGAAAAGATGAATGCCCTGCGAGAGGCGCAGGCAGCGGGTCAGTAAGGTTCTGCTTACCAGCCCATTCGAATATAGCGTAGCAGGTTGCCGGCCGGATCCCGAAGCAGCAGCCGGCCCTCTGATTCTGCAAACTCATAGGGACGGATCTGCCCGCTCTCCAGATCTTTCAGTACGATCATCTGAGGGTGCGGCCAGGCCATCAGACCTTCCCGATAGTTTGAGCGATCCAGGTAGATACGGAAGCGTTCGTTTCTAATCACCAGTATCTCACCCCCTTCGCCCTGCCAGCTGCCATTTAAAGGAGAAGGGCCGCGGCCATAAGGTGCAGGGGGATAGGCATAAGGGGGCGCGTTGTAAGGTGCGCCGCCATAATAGGGTGAGGGGGCATAGCGATAGCTGTCTCGTTCTCTTTCGTGCAGCTTTTTTTGATAGGCTGAAGAGAAGGCGTCCATCATGTCAAACAGGGTTTCTGCCATGCTGTTGTAACGGTTAGGATATTCGAGGGCACTGGGTTCCATGGGGATCAATGCCAGCAAAATCAGCATTCGAAAAAGCCAGTTTTTGTTCACCTTCGTCCTCATAATCGCACTAGCCAGGAATCCACCCAGTCTATCAGAAATTTCCCCATGAATAATCAAAGGCCTAGAGATACTTGCCACTGGCGCAAAATGGTGTTTATCTTAGTGTTACTTTTCGCAAAAACTAGATAAGAAAGGTCGGAAAATGGGGTCTATGCACAGTGATAGCGGACAAGAGCGCCGCGCCCGTACAAAGGATATGGTGGATAAGTGGCTGGCTGAGCGTCAGCAGATGCTGGTGCTATACTGCAAACTGGCAGGGGTTGAGTCATTCGATCCGGATAAACCGGAAAAGCAGTTGCTACGTGATTTTTGTCAGCTCATGGTTGACTATGTCGCGTTTGGTCACTTTGAGGTCTACGATCGAATCACCTCGGGAGAGGAGCGGCGGGGAGAGGTGATCAAGGTGGCTGAGGAGGCCTACCCGCGGATTGCCGAGGTTACCGAGTCCGTGGTGGCTTTTAACGACAAGTATGATCTCAGTGATCACATACAACCTCTGGATCAGCTCTCATCTGACCTTTCGGTTTTGGGGGAAGAGCTGGCGAATCGTATTGAACTGGAAGACAGGTTGGTTAAGGCGTTGTTGCGTTAATCGCTGACCCGGTTGAATGCAGGGAGGAGTGCGGGTGTGACAAAACTAGAAAAACTATTCCGCTGGGCTCCCGATGCTGAAGAGTTCAGCAAGCCGTTACAGATTAAAAAGCCCTTCAAGCTGCTGTTTGATCGTCTGCCGATTGGCATTGATAACAATCGGGTCGATGTACTCCTGAGTCAGGAGTTTATGGATCGTTGTCGCTTGCTGGTTCGCCGTACCCTACTACATGACGTCACGGAAAATTACTGGGGAGAACCCCCGCCACCCCCTGATAACAAGGATATTCAGGCGGTGCGAGAGGGTTATGCCGGGTTGATGGAGTTGACCGTCGACCGGGCGCGTAAACACAATCGACTCGAGATGGTTCAACTGCTCCAGTTCGGTGTGGTGAAGTTTCTGCTGCAGCTGGTGGAAGATGAATTCAGCCGTTTGCGTAGTCAGGTGCAGCGCGCGAAAGGCATGGACAGTCACCAGTCCACCGGCAAATCGGTGCAACTGCATGATCGCCTGGTACAGCTGGCCAGGAATGAGCCCGCCATTCGCTACCGGATTACCCGAAGATTGTTTCGTGAGATGCTGAAGCTGGAGAACATGCGTCTCAGCAAGTTGCGTAAATCGGTGCTGGGTCGCTCCTGGCCAATCCCCAAACCCTTGTTGTTCAACCCCATGTTACAACTGCCGTCACTCTGGGCAGACGAGCAGGTCATGGGGCACTATCCCCTGGTCTGTACAGACAAAGAGGATCCGGAAGGTTTTAGTCGAGTGAACCGGTTGGTGACCCAGCTGTTCGCCGATTATCTGCCCTCATGGAGCTGGCCGGTAGAACCCACGGATCAATTTGAATCGACCTGCAGTGATATTCAGACCGCTGCCCGTCGCAACCGGGGCGAACAGGGCGGTCTGGTCGGCTATACAGAAACGCTGATGCTACTAAAGCAGTCCTTGCAGCCGGATGAGTATGAAACCGGAAACTGCTCCTGGCTCGATTCACCTGAAAATATTGATCGGCTGATCTACTCGGTTAAACACAGTAATGCAGTCCGCACGGACTACGATGGTCCCATTGTCCGTACCACCTGGGATAATGATAAGTGGCCGGGGTTTCATGGCAGGTTACTGAAACAGATCCTCAAGACTGTCCAGGGAAGCCGGGTCGAGATGGATATCCTTGCCTGTCATGCGGCACCGGCGGTCTACCAGGAGCTGAATCGTCAGGTGCCGGTTCGTCTCATCGCGCAATACCTGACAGGACGGCTGCCCAAGCGTGATCTGCAGCGCAAGCTTAGTTCGCTGACCACCAAGCCGAACTCCGTACAAGTGATCAAGGTGCTGGATCGGGCTCAGTCGATATTAAAATCTATTCCCGGCCCTCGCAGGCGCCGGAGAATTTTCAGTTTTTTGCGTCATTTTGCCCTGTTCCGGCGGGATCTGAAGCAGGCCTACAGTGCCCATGCCGCGATGCGGCGTATTCATCTGTTGAGACGGCCGGAAGATATTGAGTTGTCGCGACGAAATGGCAGCCTGGTCGAGTTTCCATTACGCCAGGAACTGAAGCCCGAACAACACCGCATCAGAAACCATGTCATCATTAAAGCCGATGTTCGCGGTTCCACCGCAATGACCAGTGAGTTGCGCAAACGCAATCTAAACCCGGCTTCACACTTTAGCCTTAATTTCTTTGAGCCCATCACCAAGCTGCTTGAGAGTTATGGTGCGAAGAAGGTATTTATTGAGGGTGATGCGGTGATTCTGAGTATCTTTGAGTATGAAGATACCCCCTACCAATGGCTCTGTGTGGCCCATGCCTGCGGGTTGGCCAGAAAGATTCTTCAGGTGGTGGATAAGCAGAATGTCAGTAATCAACAAAATGATCTGCCTGAGTTGGAGCTGGGACTAGGGATTGCCTTCAGCGACGAGGCACCGACCTTTCTCTATGATGAGGGTCGGGAGATCATGATTTCACCCGCGATCAATCGGGCTGACCAGCTCTCATCCTGCTCGGCAGCGATCAAGAAGTCAGACTATGGACAACAGCTCGGTCGAGGTGTGATGGTGGTGGCTCCCGCGCCCAGCGAGACCATCAATAAAGAGACCTCAGATAAACTGATGCGCTACAACGTCAACGGCATTGAGCTGGATGTGCCAGCCTATTATAAGCTGAAGTCAGAACTCTCCTTCCGAAAAATTGAATTGGAGTCGGGTAAACGGGCAAGGAATGATCATCTGCTATTGGCTCGGTATCCTGATCTGGAGGGGCATATGCATGCCCTGGTCATCAGGGAGGCGGAGGTGACCGTTTGGGATGGCGAAAAGCCAGGTCGGCGTGCCGCGGATGGGCGCTGTTATTATCAGGTAATTACCGATCCGGATATGATTGCCTATGCCATTGAACAAGCCAACACAAGGCGTCGGCCATTGCCGGACCTTCCTGCCGCCTCTTCAGAAGAGGGCACTACAAAGCCACGGCTTTTTCATTAACAGGCTTTGAAGCGATCTGGTTTCTGGGTGTAATCGGGTCCATGCGCTCGGATAACCGCTGCAGGGGTTGGTTTAGGCGCTGATCATAGATGGCGGCATAACTGAGTACCCGCTCGGTATAGCGGCGGGTCTCGTTGAATGGAATCAGTTCTACCCAGATATCAGCCGGTAGTGTGTTATCCGGTAACCATTTACGTACATTATGCGGACCCGCATTATAGGCCGCAGTTGCCAGTACCTGGTTTTCTCCCAACTGTCGGTAGACGTAATTCAGATAGGCGGTGCCGAGGGTGATATTGACTTCTGGTTCATAGAGATGGCGTTTTTTCGGCGCCTTCAGATTCTCTTTTTTGGCAATATATTTAGCCGTGGCAGGCATGAGCTGCATCAGCCCCCTGGCCCCTGCCGGAGAATGGGCATCACTGGAAAAGGCACTCTCCTGACGCATGACGGCAAAGACCCAGGCGTTGTCGAGATCCTTGGCGCTGGATTTCTCTTCAACCAGGGTGATGTGCTCTAGCGGAAAACGCAATTCCAGATCATCCCAGTAGCCGGTTCGGGCCAGGGTAAAGATGGCCCGGTCATGCCAGCCCCAGGATTGAGCTAGCTTGGAGACCCGTTTCAGATCCAGTCGATTCAGCTGGCCAATCGTCATCTGCCACTCACGCCGGGCATCTATGAAGCGTCCCAATTGGAACAGCTCTCTGGCGCGCATCAGGCCCGGCCGTTGGGCTAATTGATCAATGGCTTTCTGATCCAGGTCGAGCGGGGTGGAGTCAAAGCGGTAACGGTTATCTTGCGTGTCAGCGGCCAGGAAGCCATGATAACTGCGCTGTTGAGCCAGGGTCTGGAAGACCTGCTCCGCCGCTTTTTTATCGCCGGTTTCAGCCAGTGCCCGTGCTTTCCAATATTGCCAGCGATCCGATGTCGCCAGCGCCTCTGGCAGTTCGTCAATCCATTGCAGGAGCTGTGGCCAGGCCTGTCGTTTCAGTGCCCCCCGTAGTCGACTCTCATGCAATCGCTGGTCATCAGGTGTCGGTTTGAACTGGTCCAGTTGGGTTAACAGGTCCGGGTGGTCACTTCTGATCAGGCCCAGCATCAGGGCGCGTTGCGCCTGATACTGTTCTGTTTCGCTAAAGGCGTGTCGGTCGCGCAGCGTTGCCCAGTTGTTGAGGGCGGTTTCTGTATCCCGTCTTACCAGACGTTTAAAGCTGTCCAGCATAAGGGTGTTGTGCGCAGCGCTATCCTTCAGCAGGGGTTGGGGGTCAAGGGCCTGCTTTGGGTCGCGCTGCAGCGTATGCCAGTGCGCCAGTAAGGTCTGTTGTTCAGGGGTAAGGTAACGCTTCAGGTAATTGGCAAAACGCCCCTGAGAGGCCTGCATAGCCAATGCAACCCGTTCCCAGGCGAGTGCGGGGGTCAGACGGCCGGCCTCAATCCAGGTCTGTAGCGCTGTGTCACAGGCATCGGGGCGGGATCGGGGATGCAGCCAGATCGCCTGGGTTGCCTTGAGGGCCTTCTCAATCTTGCCGGTCTCCAGCAGGGCCGTCAGATAATGGCACTTCAGTGTGGTACCCAGATTGGGGCGATAAAAAACCAGGTATGTCCACCACTTGCCTTTGTCCGCCAGATGGGTCAGCCACCGTTTTCGCAACTGCTTGGCGAGTGGCGAATCGGCATAGGTGGTGATGAAGTTATCCACCTGACTGCTGTTCAGGGTACTGAACTGCAATTTAAGCGCTTTGTATTCCAGATAGGGGTAGAGTGGGTAGTCTTTAAGCGCGGCCTTGTTTCGATTGTATGCCGCAATGCCCCCTGCGGCGAGTGTTCGTTCCGCGGCAAGAAAGGCCTTGCGTTGATTGTCTATCGTGCCCTGGGCGAGTGCGATCCCAGGAAATAAAACAAGCAGACACAACCACACAGGCAGCAGGCTGCCATACTTCAAACGTTTCACGTCCCTGATAATCCTACTATTACTAAAAGCCGTCGGCATACAGGGAAGCTTAGGGTGCCAGCGTTCAGTGTGCAAGTGGGAATACCCCTTGAATTACACGGGCGGAGTGGATTGCCCGACTGTCAGGAATACGGGATGATAGGGAGATGGGAACAGAAGCCAACAACCCTTCAGGGCTACCGGACAGTCAGCATCTGCAGCATATCATCATAGAGATAGCTGAGGCGGAAGTGATGTCGCGCTACCGTCACCCCGATGTCTCACGCAAGCGTGACGGCACCCTGGTGACGGATGCGGACCTGGCGGTACAGGCGAGTCTGACAGAAAAACTGGCATCCATCTGGCCTGACATCCCCTTGATGGGGGAGGAGATGACCCCAGAAGAGCAGCAAGCGGTAGCCGAATCCGATGGCTACTGGTGTGTTGACCCACTGGATGGCACCACCAATTACTCATCAGGCCTGCCCTATTTTGCCCTCTCATTGGCCCTGGTGGTCGACGGTCGGGCTGTGCTGGGTATTGTCTATGACCCGGTTCGCCATGAGTGTTTTCGGGCGGAATTGGGCCGCGGTGCCTGGCTGAACGATGAGCCACTTAAACTGCAGGAAGGCCCAGGGACTTTGAAAGAGTGCATCGCCATTGTTGATCTGAAACGGTTAACACCGGCATTGGTTGATCGGCTGGCCAACGCGCCGCCCTATCGCTCACAGCGCTGTTTCGGGGCTATTGCCCTGGAGTGGTGCTGGCTGGCCGCTGGTCGAGCTCATCTCAATCTGCACGGTGGTCAAAAGCTTTGGGACTATGCGGCCGGTAGGCTGATCTTCACGGAAGCAGGGGGCGTCTTCAGCAGTCAGCCAGTCTCGAGTGAGGCGCGGCTGGCATTGCCGGTAGTACCAGCGTTGGGGGCCGTTGACGAGCCGCTGTTTAGGCTTTGGCAGACGTGGCTTAAAGAGGCTGGTTTCCCTGAATGAGTGGGCATGATTAGCCCCACACCAATATATAGATTATTAAAAGAGCAGTAGGGGGAACCTGTTGTTGCAGGTCTTATCCCCAAGCCCGGAGGTAAACATGAGCACTAACGATCAACAGTTGGAGATGGAATTGGGTAGTGGCATTGCGGCGTTTGAATCAAAGCATTTTGCCAGTGCCACTAAATTGCTGTCAGGTTTGGCAGAGGATGGCAACCCGGAGGCGCAGTACCGCATGGCGATCATGGCCCAGAACGGACTGGGGATGACCGTCAACCAGTTGATGGCCTACAAATACATGAAAGCCGCTGCTGAAAGTGGCATGGCGCTGGCCCAGCATGGATTGGGCTTTATGTACATGGAGGGTGAGTGTGTTGACAAGAACGGTCCGAAAGCGGTCGAGTGGTTCAAGAAGGCGGCGGATCAGGGCCTGGTCGGTTCGCAGACGACACTGGCTATGATGTATGAGCAGGGGGACGTGGTCGAGAAAGACCTGGACGAGGCGAAGCGCTGGTACAAGGCGGCCGGATTTGACGAGATGTAGTCAGAAGGTTGCGGATGAAAGAGCGGGTCAGTGAGTTTCCAGATCGACCGACTGTGACGCGTGGAAGCGAGACGGTGGTCGATACGCAGGTGCAAGAACAGGCGCAAGGCGCAATGCCCTTGCCTTCCCGCAAAGCCCCCAAGCACATCGGCCGCCTGATCGTCCTGGGTTTTATGCTGTTCTGGCTTTATAACAGCGGCTGGTTGCACGCCTTGCCGGCCTGGTTGGATGAGGGTTACAGGCAGTTAGAGGTGATCTGGCGCAACCTGGAGCGGCCACTATCCGAGCAAACCCGTCCGGCGACTCAAAACAACAGCACGGCAGAGAGGGTCATTGCCCGTGCGGAGAAGCCGGTTCCGATAGCCGTGCCGGACCAAGTTGTCACCCCGGCACCCATCAGGTTGAGCAAAGAGGGTCAGGCTATGCCGGTCTCTATTGGCCTTGGCTTCGCCCCGGTGGGCTTCAAGATAGGCGCCCGCTCTAAAACCCTGACATTCTCAAGTCGTCCCGGCTTGCTGCATCGCCGCCTGCCGCCCTTTCAGGGGCCCGGTCAGAAGTATGGCTCAATCGACCTGGCGAATGGTCGGCGACACGCTTATGTGTTGGATACCGATCCGAAGGGATACCGGTTGTATGTGGATCTCAATCGCAATGGTGATCTGACCGATGATGGAAAACCGCTGTCAAACCGGGGTAAGGGGCGTTTTGCGAATCGTCTTATATTGCCACTGGATAGCGTATCCGGTATCCCCCAGCTAAAGGGGGATATGGAGTTGTGGATTTATACCAATGATCAGAGCTGGCGACAGGATGCCCTGCGCTTTTATAACCGAACCCAGCTGGCAGGCCAGTTGCTGATCAAAGGTCAAAGTTTTAATGCCTTTCTGGCGGATAATCGGGTGATAGACGGTGACTACCGTAATGACGGTATCAGTATTGATATCAACGGTGATGGCAAGATTGACCCGCGATCTGAATTTGTCTCCCCGGGTGACCCGGTCACCCTGAATGGGGAGACGCTTCGTTTTAATATAATACGGTGACCTTTCAGCCTTTCTGCGTCCTGCGCTGACGTACCGCATCCGCCAGGGTATGCAGCAGCGGCACGGTGTCGTCCCAGCTGATGCAGGCATCAGTAATGCTCTGTCCGTAGGTCAGCTCCTCATCGGCCCGCCACTCCTGGCGTCCCGCCTCCAGGAAACTCTCAATCATCACGCCGTTGATCCGGCGGTCACCCCGGGCGATCTGACCGGCGACATCACGGCCAACATCGATCTGTTTCTGATGCTGTTTGCGGGAGTTGGCATGGCTGAAGTCGATCATCATGCGAGGCTTGAAGCCGGTTTTCTGCATCTCTTCAGAGGCGATGTTGATGCTCTCTGTGTCATAGTTGGGTCGACTGCCGCCCCTGAGAATGACATGGCAATCCTCATTACCCCGGGTGGTGAAGATGGCGGAGTGACGCTCCTTGGTCACCGACAGGAAACTGTGTGGCTGGGAGGCGGCACGAATCGCGTCCAGGGCAATGCGCAGGGTGCCGTTGGTGCCATTCTTGAATCCCACTGGGCAGGAGAGGCCGGAAGCCAGTTCTCGATGGCCCTGGCTCTCGGTCGTGCGGGCACCAATGGCACCCCAACTCACCAAATCAGCAATATATTGCGGGCTGATCAGATCCAGGAACTCGGTGCCGGCAGGCAACCCCATGCTGTTCACATCCAGTAATAACTGGCGTGCCAGTTTCAG
>JAPHUG010000492.1 GCA_026197195.1 Sedimenticola sp. | reverse complement strand
CCCATCCCCCGATGGTCGAATGGCCATTGAACTGACCGAAGACGAACGCAGTCTGGTACTCACCGAAATGCGTGACTTCCTCATCTCCGTTCAAACCATCACAGAAGCCATCACCAATGAAGATATGGAAATGGCTACCAAGGCCGCCAGAAAAGTCGGCAGCGCTGCACAGGGGGCCGTCCCCCTCTCTCTCGTAAGCAAACTACCCAATGAGTTTAAAAAGCTGGGCTTTGATACCCACCAACAATTTGATCAGATCGGCCTGGACGCAGAGCAACTCGGCGATGGTAGTCACACCCTGAAACAACTTGGCCACCTGATGAAAAACTGCATCAGCTGTCATGCCGGATACAAACTGGTCGCCGTTCCTGAAAAATGACCCTCTATAGCCTGCTGCTCATAATCCCCATCGTCATCGCCCTCTGGTTTCACCACCAAAGAAACCAGAGGCGTGCTGAACAGAAACGTCAAGTAGAAAAACGCGCAAAAGAGAACAACCTCGTCCCCTGCTTCACCTGCGGGTTAAAGATCCCGAAAGAGGGTGCCCTGGAAAAGAAGGGGCGCTATTTTTGTGGGGTGAAAAAGCAGGACCGAGAGCGCATGCAAACCACCGACAAATACCCCAAGTAATCGACTTCATCAAACCTGTATTCTCTGGTAATCTACGAGAATGTAATGGACTAACCCCTTGGCAGGATGCTGAAAGAGTCATTTCATCACCCTCCTCTGAGTTAGTTCTTTGATTAGCAGAGAATATGATGCGTAGAACAATACGCTGCATGTCACACTTTAAACGAGTGAGCTTGCTGCATTTCTCACTTATGGCAGCGAAGAAGCCGCATAATTAGCGTCAGGGAAGGGAAATATATGAGTGATTGGGATTTTCTTCACGATATGCGGAATGACGGCTATAGCCCAGAGCAAATAGCTGATGCTGCTGCCTGTGGGTATAACCCTTGGGAGTGTGTAATTATTGATCATGAATGGGTTGATTCTCAGTTTTTAGATACAGCAGAAGACGAACGTCAGAAAACTTTTAAGAGTCGAAAAGGATTTCCTTATAACACCCTCGAGCAAGCCGAGATATTTTACGATCTGGTTGAATGTGCAATGCGTCACTTTGACAATACCGGCAGATACTTACAAATATGGGGAGAACTCGGGGAAATTTACGCTGAAATAAAATTTGGGCTTCGGCGTCACGGGACACATGAGGCCGGTTCTGACGGCACAATAAACGGTCGACTTGTGGAAGTTAAAACAATTTCCCCAGAGAAAAGTAGTGCCCGCGTTGTCGTCAAAAGCCAAGGAAATTTCGAAAAGTTGTTGATCGTTCGTATTAGCGAGGATTTTGAATTCGAAGGTAAGTTATTCGACAGGACCGAATTAAAGGGAGGCACCGGTAAATACCTTCGAGGACAACTCGATAATGCCTAACAATCGTCACCAATTCGCAGCCTTTCGGCTGCCGGATTTAGCACTGCGCTCACTCCGTTGTTTCGGCACGTAAAGCGAGGGGTCGGAGTCAAGCTGCCCACTGTAGCAGAAATGAACAAAAGGCTTAGCAGGCTTGACTCCGACCCCTATTAGGCCGTGCAGTTGCCTGCGTTTCATACCGTATAATCCGCGTCAACTACATAATCACATTGGGAATGAGTAATGCAGGGTGGGCACAACAAACGTGCCCACCCTACTTAGCCTTTTGCATCAACGCCAAGCATTCGCATTGCGTTCGGCCTGGATTGCATAGTTATTCATTTTCTGACTGAGTGATCTTGCTTTGGTAGCGGTTTCTTGAGCGGCCTGACGGAATGTCTCTACAGAGACCGAGGGGATATTTACCCCGCCAGTATTTCCAGACCCACCTATAGGAACACCCGCGATAGACCCTCCACCAATGCCAATACTGATACCAGGAGTGCTGTAAGTGGCCATGCAATGTTTGACGAGCTTTTCCATACATTGATTAAGCGTTTCGTTTCCGCTGCAGCCTGCGGCCATTTGATCCTGAACACTATAGGATTTATTCGCGCAATGTTTCTGAATTTCAGGCATTGTTGCCACGCCCATTTCATAATCTGTAGCGGATGCTTTCATTTCTCTAAACTGACTGATTAACTGCTCCAGACGTATCGGCAGGCTCATCGTATTTCGGCTAATACGATTACGAACTGAGGGGGATAGCTGTACAGCTTGATTTAGCGGCGTCTGTTGGAGCATTGTGCTTGGTCGCGTACTCGTAATCGGCTTGGTCATACCACTGGTTGTCGGTTGAACATTCATTTGCGGCCGTTGTGTTGGATTGATTTTCATATCCGCAGCAAATGCTGTTTGTAAAGGGAGTGTAAGCACGAGAACAGTAGCAAGGTTGGTAATTGTGCGGCTTTTCATCGTCATCTCCTTATGTATTTTTTACGATTACTTGAGGACTGCCTAGGGCAATCTCGCCTGCTTACAGATTATCCCATTGAATGGAGAGGGTATAGCCAGTTTATTTGGAATAGGTGATGTAAATCACTTTACGAATGAGAAAAGAGATATCTGTTTCTATGGAGGTTACAGGCATCGATGGGGTCAGACTCGATTGATAATTGCTAATTCGCTCACGATCAATCGAGTCTTACCCTTAGATTTTTGGTGAACTTTTTCCTAAGACCCTAACAAACGCGTCAATTAGGACCAGGGCAAGCCTAGTTTTCGGCTGTGTTTGGGCGTTACAGCGCTCATATCCCCAGTCTTTTACCTCCACACATTGAGATTAACGCCATGCCAATCGTGAAGATCGAAGTCTGTCGCAATCACCCGCCAGAGCAGGTGTCGGCTCTCATCGACGCCGTGTACCAAGCGCAACTAATTGCCCTCAAACTTCCGGAGGATGACAAGCAGATCAGATACATTGAGCACAAACCAGAACACTTCCCTGTTCCACCGGGCAAGACAGAGAACTACACCCTGGTCGAGTACCAGCTCTTTCCGGGGCGATCCCTTGAAGCCAAGCGCAATCTGTACAAAAACATAGTGCAACGCTTTGGCGAGTTGGGTATCGAGCCTAGTGACATCATTATTGTTCTGCACGAGCCGCCGCTGGAAAACTGGGGAATTCAAGGGCAACCAGCGTCGGAGATCAAGCTCGGTGTCAATCTAAACGTATGAACGAGCGCTCTAACCCGCCGCGCAAAGGGACCGACGGTAAGCCTTGTAGGGTGGGCACGTATTTGGTGCCCACGCGGAAAACTGTACTCTACGCTTGTTTTCTTGTGTTTACCGAAGAAAGCGAGGGGTCGGAGTCAAGCTGCCCACTGCAGCAGAAATAAACACAAGGATTAGCAGGCTTGACTCCGACCCCTATTAGGCCGTGCTGTTGCCTGCGTGTCTACCGTATAATCCGTGTCAACAACATAATTACATGGCGGAATGAGCATAACAAGATAGCTGATGCATGCATCCTCCAGTCGCGGGGACCGCCGAAAAACGGCGACCCCTTACCCTAGTCGTTAGTTTTAAACCACCAACCACGGAATATCGAAATGAAAAGTTTATTCCTGACTTCATCGTTTGCAGAGGTGTCTGAGTTATTTGTGAAAACCACAAATAATAAACTTGAAGGTAAAAGAGTCACGTTTATACCAACTGCTAGTATCAATGAGGAAATAACCTTTTACGTCGATGCCGGTAAGGAAGCGTTGGAAAGTCAGGGTTTAATCATTGATGTACTTGAAATATCAACAGCAAAAGAAGATGAAATAATCAGTAAAATTAATAGTAACGATTTTATTTATATTTCAGGTGGAAACACGTTTTTCCTATTACAAGAATTGAAAAGAACCGGAACGGATAGAATAATAAAAGGACAGATAAACGCAGGTAAACCATTTATTGGTGAATCTGCAGGTTCTATAGTTCTTTCACCTAATATTGAGTATATAAAAGAAATGGATGATTATGCGTCTTTCTCTTTAGAGTCTTATGATGCGCTTAATCTGATTAATTTCTATCCACTTCCACATTACAATGACTTTCCCTTTCAAGAATGTACAGAAAAGATAGTAAATGAGTTTGACAAAAAAGTAACTCTCGTCCCTTTTAATAACACTCAGGCAATAGTGGTAAGTGGTGAAGAATATAAGCTAATAACTACATGATATTAATAAACTGGCGGCTTCATGTTCTAAGCAAGTAGCCAGTAGTTTGGGCTGAGTATAACGAAGCCCAACAAGTACGCGGAAACGTTGGGCATAAAATCGAGGGGTCGGAGTCAAGATGCCCTCTGTAGCAGAAATGAACACAGGGATTAGCAGGCTTGACTCCGTATATGGTCTCCTCCCACTTTGCAAGACTCAGCATCATCAAATAACAGGGACAGGTTTGCTTCCGTATATCCGGCCTATTGATGGGGTGG
>JAPHUG010000440.1 GCA_026197195.1 Sedimenticola sp. | reverse complement strand
TGTTGACGAAAGCGAAACCGCTGAATCAGATAAAAGGATTCAACCTCGCCGGCGATCTGTTCTTGCGACAACCTTAACGGTTCGGCTACGGCTCGTAACCGGTCACCGGTATTTGTGGCCCATAATCCGTACATCAAACTCCAGATACGAGCGGCGTCAACAAAGGGTCGAGCACCAAAGCGCTTCAGGTCGATGCTGTGTGGATTTTCAATATCACCGTCATAGACAAATCCCCCCATCCAGCCGAGCGGTGGTGCGCAGGTCAAGGCCTCTTCAGTCAGCGCACGCAGAAAGCGGGGGTGTTCGGGGGGTTGGGGTAGTAGCCAGTTCCGTAGTTCATCCACCAGTTCATAGCGGCCATAGAGAGGTCGGAAGTCAAAGAAAATGGTGCTGTTCAGTAACGACTGCGGGTCGGGCACAGACATCCAGTGACTGAACTGCGCCTGCCATTCAGCAAGACTTAAACACCACTGTGGATTGCCGGCCATGATGCCGCCCCGACAAAGTGTAAAACCGCAGGCGTCCAACGCCTTGTTAACAACCCGGGCAAATGGGAGGAACGCCTCCCGCAGTTTTGTGGCCTCTTTGTCATCATCTGCCAGAAAAATCAGGCCATTGTCCTGGTCGGTGGAGAAGGTCTGTTCCAGCCGCCCCTCAGACCCCATGACCATCCAGCACCAGGGTACGGCGGGCAGGTCAAACTCATCTTCAATCAGTTCAATAACACGCATCACCACCAGATCATTCAGCGCTGACATCCAGTGGCAGATCCCTTCAGCACTCATGCCTCCCGTGAACAGCTCTGCCCCGCGTTTGCGAATAGCTTGAGCAGCAAGGGCCATGCTCTCCACATCCATGGCCTCGGTTACACGCTCAGCCAGGGTATCGGCCCCTCCGCCGCGCAAACCAAACAGGTCGTTTCGGGATATGACGTTAAACAGGCGGCCATCGGGTTGAAGCAGAAGCAGGTGACGGACACCTCGCTTGGCCATTAATACGGTCGCACGATGGGCGGGCGCATCGGCGGGTAGACTGAGTGGTGCGGCTGTCATCATGCTGGCGATGGGTTCATCCAGATCGCCACCATCCAGTGTGATGGCATACACCAGGTCATTGAGTGTGACGATGCCCAAGGGCAGTCTGCTCTCTTCATCCACCACCACCAGGATATCGGCCTGCATCTGATTCATGTTGGCCAGTCCTTCCCGCACGCTGGCAGAAGGGGGCAGCGTGAGTGGTTTGCCATGAACAAGATAACGCAGGGGGCCTTCTACCTGACCCGGGCCGGCTGCCTGATTGTAGCCACCTTGCATGTCGATGGTGTCGTCGCTGTTGTTATCCATGCCTGGATATCCTCGTTTGTTCTGTTAAACGGCGAAGGTTTGTCTTCTATTGCAAGAGCGCCTTGACCTGTGAAACCAGGTCCCGGGTTGCAAAGGGTTTGGTGATGTAGGCATCTGCACCTAGGTTAAGCCCTTTCTCTTTTTCAGCGTCCCGACCCTTGGCGGTCAGCATGATGATGCGAATGGATGCCAGGGTAGGATCACTTTTTACGGTTTCACATACCTCAAAACCATTCAGTTTTGGCATCATGACATCAAGCAATACCAGGTCGGGGTGCAGGCTTTTAATCATGGCTAAACCCTCTTCACCATCATGTGCCACGGAGACTTCATAGCCTTCCCGGCGAAGCAGATAGTCGACAGAGATGGCAATGTTTTTCTCGTCATCAACAATCAAAATGTGTTGCGTCATGACTCACTCCTCGTGTTTGACTTGTTACGCCCCTTGTTCTTTAGGCAGGGTAAAGTGAAAAGTGGCACCCTTGTTCAGATGGCTCTCGACCCACAGGCGTCCACCAAAGTGATCAATGATCTGCCGACTTATCGGAAGTCCCAGCCCCGTTCCTGAGGGGTTATCTCCCTTACCGTCATCGGCCCGCTGAAACTTTTCAAAAATGCGTTCCTGCTGATGCTCGGCTATACCGGGGCCATTATCGGTTACACTGACTTGGTAATGGTCGGGGGTGACTAACAAGTGGATCACCACCTTTCCATTCTGTGCCGGTACAAATTTCACTGCATTGGAAAGCAAATTGAGCATCACCTGCATCAGGCGATCTCGATCGGCCCAGACCGGGGCATTTCCCTCAGGAAGGTGGGTTTCAACCTGGCACTGTTTGGTTCGAAACAGTTGCTCTGTCGCCTCTACGGATTGTCGGATCAATTTCGTGAGATCCATCTCTACATTGGTCCATTCACCCCGTCCAGACTCAATGCTGGCCAGATCAAGGACTTGGTTGACCAGTCGGGTCAGCCGCTCTGTTTCGCTGACGATGATACTGAGAAAGCGCTTGCGATCTTCCAGATGGATCTTCGGGTCATCGTGCAGCATCTCCGAGAAGGCGCGGATCGAGGTCAGTGGAGTGCGCAATTCGTGGGTCACGGAAGACATGAAGTCATCTTTTAACTGATCCAGCTCCTGCAACCGGGTATTGGCCGAGCGTAATTCCGTGGTGGCCTGTTCCAGCTCTCGGGACTTCTGTTCCAGGGCCTGGCTGTGGGCGCGGATATGTGAGGCCTCGTCCAGGATGTCCATCACCTCATCCAGACCTAGCGGCTCTTCCTGTGCTACTGAAGCAACCATAACCCGAGCAGAGGCACTGCCGATTGCGCCGGTCAACAGGGTCTCGGTGAAATGAACAATCTCTGCATCGGCGGGTTGTGTCGCGTCGTAAGTCATCGGTTTGTCGCGATAAAAATCGTCAAATGCGGCATCCACTTTCTGCTTGCCAAGAAAACGACTGGCCAACTGCTTGAGCTCGACGACCTCAGCATTGCCGCGCCAAAGGCCAACCGCAGGCCGGTCATACTTCATGGCGTCGATAAACAGGCTGGCCTGGGCGGTCTCTTCCGCATTGGGCGGTCGGTAGAGAGAGACAGCCACATAGGCACCGACATTGGCAGTGAGGCTCCAGAACAGACA
>JAPHUG010000392.1 GCA_026197195.1 Sedimenticola sp. | reverse complement strand
TGCAACGGATTGGTGATGTGCCGATTTATGCACTGGATCCACAGGTTCGGCATGCTCAGTCACTACAGAAAACCCATGACGCAATACCGGCTGGTATCTATATCAATGCCGATGAAGCGAGTCGACTGGGACTTTCAGAAGGTACCCATGCAACTGCGAGTCAGGGCGAGAGCCGGACGCAGCTGCCTGTCTTTATTGATCCGAATGTGCCGAATGGCTGTGTCAGGATTCCTGCTGCGCTGGCGGGTGTGGAAAATCTTGGTGCGCAGTTTGGCGAAGTGACCCTGGAGAAGGTTTAAACGATGGACTCATTGATTGCTCTCTGGGAATGGCTCGGTACTAATCTGATCGTTCTTCAGATTCTGATTAAGATCGTTGTAATTGTTGCACCGTTGATGCTCTGTGTAGCCTACTTTACTTATGCTGAGCGTAAGTTGATCGGTTATATGCAGGTGCGTATCGGTCCCAACCGTGTCGGGCCTAAAGGTTGGCTGCAGCCCATTGCTGATGCCGTCAAACTGATGTTTAAAGAGATTGTAATCCCGACCAAGGCAAATAAAACCTTGTTCCTGATCGCACCTCTTTTGACGCTTGGGCCTGCACTGGCTGCTTGGGCGGTATTCCCGTTTTCCGATGGGTTGGTGCTGGCTGACTTGAACGCCGGCCTGCTCTATATCCTGGCCCTGACCTCGGTTGGTGTCTATGGCGTGATTATCGCTGGTTGGGCATCCAACTCTAAATATGCCTTCCTGGGCGCCATGCGTTCCGCTGCACAGATTGTTGCTTACGAAATCGCCATGGGCTTTGCACTGGTCGGTGTGTTGGTTGCGGCCGGTAGCTTGAATCTGGGTGAGATTGTTCGGGCACAGCAGAGTGATGCCGGTATCTTTGGCTGGTTCTGGTTGCCGCTATTCCCCCTGTTTCTAATCTATTTTATATCCGGTGTTGCTGAGACCAACCGCGCGCCTTTCGACGTGGCTGAAGGTGAGTCAGAGATTGTTGCCGGATTCCACGTAGAGTATTCGGGTATGCCGTTTGCCGTATTCTTCCTGGGTGAATACGCCAACATGATCCTGATCTCTGCGCTGACTGCACTGCTGTTCATGGGTGGTTGGTTGTCACCGTTACCAGCCAGCTGGGTTGATGGTGTCTTCCTGTTGGGCGATGGTATCCATTGGTTGTTTTTGAAGACGGCCTTTGCCGGCTTCTTCTTCCTCTGGTTCCGTGCCACTTTCCCTCGATACCGTTATGATCAGATCATGCGTTTAGGCTGGAAGGTCTTCATCCCTATCACCATCGTCTGGATTTTGGTTGTGGGTTTGATGGTTGTCTATAAATTTGCCTGGTTTAGCTGAGGTTGGATTAAAGATGAAAATGCTAAGCGATTACATCAAAAGTCTGGCCATGCTGGAACTCCTCAAGGGTTTGAGGGTGACTGGCAGCTATATGTTCAAAAAGAAATTTACTGTTCAGTACCCTGAAGAGAAGGCGCCGATTTCGCCAAGGTTCAGGGGATTGCACGCCCTGCGCCGTTATGAAAATGGTGAAGAGCGTTGTATCGCCTGTAAGTTATGCGAGGCAACCTGTCCTGCCGCTGCGATTACCATTGAGGTGTCGCCACCGCTGCCAGATGGTTCCCGGCGTACATCGCGTTACGATATCGATTTGTTCAAGTGCATATTTTGTGGCTATTGCCAGGAAGCCTGTCCTGTTGATGCCATTGTCGAGACACCCATCTACGAGTATCACTTCGAAAATCGAACAGATGCTGTAATGACAAAAGAAAAACTACTGGAACATGGCGATAAGCATGAACCTGCACTTGCCGCCTGCATTCAGGCCGATGGCAAGTACCGATAAAATGGTTATTAATATTTTAAACTGGACTCACTCATGACATTCGAAAAGTTTGTCTTTTATCTATTTGCCGCCATTCTGGTGTTTGCAGCCACAATGGTGATAACACGGCGAAATCCTGTGCATTCGGCACTCTTTCTGGTACTGGCGTTTTTCTCAAGCGCGGGTATCTGGTTGTTGGCTGAAGCCGAGTTTTTGGCGATCGTCCTCATCCTTGTCTATGTCGGCGCAGTGATGGTCTTGTTCCTGTTTGTCGTGATGATGCTGGATATTGATCTGGCAACCTTACGTGCAGGCTTTATTAAGTATATGCCGGTTGGCCTTTTGGTGGCCCTGGTGATGGCCATCGAAATGTTCATGGTTGTCGGGCCGTCAAACTTTGGTCTGGATAAGGTCCCCGCACCTGCTGCTCAAGGCCCCAGTTACAACAACACCGAAGAGCTCGGCAACGTACTCTACACCGTCTATATGTACCCGTTCGAAATTGCAGCCGTCATTCTGCTGGTTGGTATTATTGCTGCAATCGGTCTCACCATGCGTAAGCGTCCTGAAACCAAGTTCCAGGATCCGTCAGTGCAGGTGAAAGTGAAAAAGGCTGACCGTCTGCGGGTGGTCAAGATGGATGCTGAGGATTGATTGGAACCGACATGATTGCACTCTCTGACTATCTCATACTCGGCGCGATACTGTTTTCACTCAGTGTGACCGGTATTTTCCTGAATCGCAAAAACGTCATCATTCTGTTGATGTGCGTTGAGTTAATGCTGCTGGCTGTGAATATGAACTTTATCGCTTTTTCCCATTTTCATGGGGATACGGCGGGGCAGGTGTTTGTATTCTTTATCCTGACTGTTGCTGCGGCTGAAGCAGCGATCGGTTTGGCGATTCTTGTGGTGCTGTTCCGTAACCGACGCACCATTAACGTTGAAGATCTCGATACACTCAAGGGTTAAGCATGGAAAAGATATACCTCCTTATCGTGCTGGCGCCCCTGATTGGCGCCATCATCGCCGGCTTCTTTGGCTCTAAGATCGGCCGTGCCGGTGCGCACTGGATTACCAGCGGTGGTGTAGGACTTTCTGCGCTACTCTCCATCTATGTGTTGCTGCAATTTATTAATGGCACTACATCGATCTATAACGACAGCCTGTATGTCTGGATGGTCAGTGATGGCATCCGAATGGAAGTGGGTTTTCTCGTTGATCAGTTGACCGCCATGATGATGGTCGTCGTGACTTTCGTCTCTTTCTGTGTGCATATCTACACCATTGGCTATATGGCCCATGATGAAGAGAACTGGCC
>JAPHUG010000095.1 GCA_026197195.1 Sedimenticola sp. | reverse complement strand
GCTTCCAGGCCGCTGTAGTCTTTCGATGTGTAGATACCCCGCTGGGTACGTACGGCAACCCAACCAAGACCCAACAAGCCCCAGAACACGTGCACAAGGTGATTAAGTGTCAGGTAGTAATATACCGTGTAAAAGATACCGGCCTTGGTGTCGACCCCGTGGGCTATGTTCCACTGAATTTCAAAATACTTCACCAGTGGATAACCGCAGCCAAGGATAAACGCCAGTATGACCCATCGAAATGCTTTGGTAGCCGCGTCCTTCCTAATCGCTTCAACCGCCTTGACCATGCAATAACCACTGGTCAACAACAGCAGAGTAATGACGACACCGGCTAGAGTGACCAGTTTATCGGGCCCGGTCTGAAAGGCTTCCGGATGGTGGGCCTTGGCCACGAAGTAGACGATAAATAGCAGGAAAAACTCCACCAGGACACAAAAAATCCCGACCCATATACCACTGTTTCCGGGTACTCTGCTGTGGTCATCAACGCTTGCGCTGGGCTGGGCGTAGATCGGCTCTGTCACGGGTGTATTCATCCTGTCTATTATCATGAAGGTCGTTGGGAGGATCTATGACAAAGGTCAAACTAGCCGGGCCGTGAAAACTAGCGTTCACAAAACCAACCACATCTGATCAAGAAGACTATCTCAACGAACTACCCCTTCTCCAACAACCCCTGCATACAGTCCGCTAACAGCGCCAGATCCGCCTTACGGTGATAGGAGGCGCGCCACACCAGGGTCAGCTCACGATGCGGCCCCTTCTCAGATAATGGGCGCACGGCAATCTGGTTCTGTGCGAGAAACTCATCATTGACTGCCATCTCAGGCAGGAAGGTGATGCCCTGCCCCCCGGCCACCATCTGTACCAAGGTATAGAGACTGGTGCCTTGAAACGAGGCGCGATTTGCCACCGCCTTCATGTGACAAACAGCCAGTGCGTGATCGCGCAGGCAGTGACCCTTTTCCAGTAACAGCAACTCACTATCCGGCAGTGCCTTTGAGGCGATAGGGCCACCCTCGCTCAGCGGATGCCCCGCCGGGAAGGCAACCAAAAAATCCTCTTGCCAAAACACCTGCTGCTCCAGCCCACCCAGGTCAAACGGCAAGGCCAAAATGGCACAATCCAGCTCACCCGCAGATAACCTCTCCAGCAAGTTCTGGGTCTGATCTTCCAGCAGGTAAAGCTCGAGATCCTGAAAAGTGGAACGAACACCGGGCAATACCTTGGGCAACAGGAAGGGACTGATGGTAGGAATAACACCTAATTTCAACACACCACTCAACGGCTTGCGGTCAACCTGGGCATCCAGCACCAGTCTTTCAGTCATACTGATGATGTCACGCGCCTTATTCGCCAGATCGATACCCAGCTTGGTTGGGATCACCTTGCGCTTGGTACGTTCTAGGAGTTGCGCCCCCAATAGCCCCTCTAGCTCCTGGATCGCGGTACTAAGGGTCGATTGTGTGACAAAGCAGCGTTCCGCAGCCTGGCCAAAATGGCACAACTCCACCACCGTAACGAGATAATGCAGCTGCCTCAATGTAGGAAGATTCATTAATCGATTTTCTCCATTAATAATTAATTTATATTCAATTGGATTGAATTTACACCATTCAGTAATCTACATCCATCGAATTTAACACCAGGAGAAAAGAGATGACTGACCTGACTATTTCACAAACCGTAAAGAACCTTGAAGCCGCATTTGCCGGTGAATCCATGGCCAATCGCAAGTACCTCTACTTTGCAAAATTGTGTCGCGAACTGGGTGCAGACGATGTGGCTGATGTATTTGAAAATACCGCACAGCAAGAGACTGCACACGCCTTTGGTCACCTGGATCTGCTCTACCCCAAGGAGACATTAACCGTAGAGCGCATGTTGGAACTGGCCATTGAAGGTGAAACATACGAATATACGGAGATGTATCCGGAGTTCCGTCACACCGCCTTGCAGGAGAAAAATGACGATGCGGTGAGAGAGATGGATGAACAGATCGCTGAATCAGCCGAGCACGCCGAACGATTCACGCGTTTACTGGATACAGCCGCCAAGCGGTTTAACGCCCTGACCAAGGTTGAGGAGCGTCACGCCAATCACTACCGTAACGCACTGAAAAATGTGGCAAGCTAATTAAAAGTACAAAGTATTAATGATTTGATTAAAGAGGGAATAGCGATGAAAAAGTATAAATGTATTGTATGTGACTTTATCTATGATGAGTCCGTAGGCCTTCCTGATGAAGGCATCCCTGCTGGCACCAAATGGGAAGATATCCCTGAAGACTGGGAGTGCCCGGATTGCGGAACCTCCAAGGATGACTTCGAGATGGTCGAGATCTGATTCACCCAACCTTGATGCAGTCTGCGCAAAGGAGTGCGCAGGCAGATCAACCCAGTAACGCCACTACCAGCTGGCTGAAGTAAGCTGGTCAGTTTTAAAGGTGCACACTATGTCTATCGTGATTATTGGAACCGGCATGGCAGGCTACAGCCTGGCCCGTGAGATACGAAAAGCAGACACTGATGTACAGCTCATCATGATCACGGCTGACAGCGGCCACGCCTATCCCAAACCGGCACTATCCAATGCCCTGATTCAAGGTAAACAGCCCGAGCAGATCATCTCGGCCGATGCCGCTACCATGGCTGAGCGCCTTAACGCGGTGATCCACACCCACACCCGCGTGATAACAGTAGACAGCAAGAGCCACACAGTAGAAACCGATAAGGCCGGCGTGATCACTTTCGACAAATTGGTGTTGGCCACCGGCGCACGTCCGATTCGCCTGCCGTTTAAAGGCAATGCGTCCGATGACTTACTCTCGGTAAATGACATTGAAGAGTACACGACATTTCGTTCAAAGCTCGAAAATGCCAAGCGCGTCGCCATTATTGGCCCCGGACTGATCGGCTGTGAGTTTGCCAATGACCTCGCCGCCTCGGGGCACGCTGTCACCGTTATCGGCCCTGACCCCTACCCAATCAGCACCCTGTTGCCCGAAATAGCGGGCAAGGCACTGCAACAGGGACTCAGTGAGATCGGCATTGATTGGCGGCTGGGTACAGTAGCCGAATCCATAGATAAAAAAGAAAGCGGCTATGAACTGAGCCTGGCCAATGGCGAGAAGATACCGGCAGATGTCATGCTCTCTGCCATTGGACTGAAGCCCGAGCTCTCATTGGCCGAAGCCATGGGTCTTAAAACTGAACGCGGTATCGTCACTGACCGTTTTCTGGCGACCAGTCAGGCCGATATCTTTGCCCTAGGTGATTGTGCAGAGGTCGAGGGTAAAAACCTGCCCTATGTCATGCCCCTGATGATGGGTGCCCGCGCACTGG
>JAPHUG010000478.1 GCA_026197195.1 Sedimenticola sp. | reverse complement strand
GCGTGCATTGCTTTACGCACATGGACGGTACCAACGATGTTATCGATACTGCCATCAAACACCGGCAGGCGGGTGTAGGCGCTGTTCTGAAGTGCTTTTATAGCCTCTTCGATCGGCTCTTCCAGGTTGATGCCATCGACCTCATTACGGGGGATCATGATGTCTTCAACGGCCAGTTTTTCGAGATCAAGGATGCTCAGTAGCATCTTTTGGTGGCGCTTGGGTATCATTGCGCCCGCTTCAATCACTACGGTTCTCAGTTCCTCTTTACTCAAAATCTGGTCATCAATGTCATCAGGAGAGACGTTGAGTGAGCGCAATATAAAATTCGCAATGCCATTAACTACCCAGACAATCGGGTATAGCATTTTTAATAGAGGGGTGTAGACAAAGGCCGCAGGAAAGGCGAGTTGTTCCGGTTTGAGCGCAGCCAGTGTTTTGGGTGCCACCTCGGCAAAGATGAGGATAACCAGCGTCAGAAGAAAGGCCGCAACCGCGATAGCCGCCTCACCCCCAAGCCGTAGCGCAATGATTGTGGCGAGAGACGATGCCATGATGTTGACAAAGTTATTGCCGAGCAGAATCAAGCCAATGAGACGATCCGGGCGTTCCAGCAGGCGATTGGCTTTTACCGCGCCGACATGGCCAATTTTTGCCAGATGTCTGAGGCGATATCTGTTGAGCGTCATCAGCGCGGTTTCAGAGCCGGAAAAGAAAGCAGACAGCATGATCAGGCAGATGAGTATGCCAAACAGCACACCGGTCGAAATGTCACTCAAAAGTAGAGCCTTCTATAGAGAAAATTGAGTTCTATTTCTAAGCTGACTGTTTTGCTATGTCAAGTTAGGTTGCAACAATTTAAGTCAGTCAGGTAGGTCATGTCCCGTCATGGAACTGCTCACTCAGGTTGAAGTGACAGCCCTCTGCTACTGGTAGATACTAGCGGCTGAAAAGGGGATGGAGGAGTGAGAAGAATGTCAGAGAAAGATCCAGCAGAAAGGCCAAAAGGTGTCTCGTTCGAGGGGCGCATGAAAATCTCCTGGCTGATGAATGCTGCCACTCACCCGACAGATTCGATTGAGCGCAGTCAGAGAAATTGCCGTCTTCTTCAGGCGCTGCTGGTCGCTCAGGATCCGCATCATGATCCGGTAGACACCTCCGCTGACCTATTGCGGATAGAGGCTAAAGTGGATTTGCTGTTGGATATGGTCTCTCGTTTGCTTCAACAGATGGCCCCTGACACAGTCGAGTCGGAGGTGGAGATCTGGCTTGAGGGTATGTGCTGGTCTGTGGAGGGGGGTGGTGACTTTGCGGTCAATCAACAGCTAATGCTGCAGCTCTATCTTGACGCCCATTTGACGCAGCCGCTGGAATTGGCCGCTGTTGTGACCGGGGTTGAGCAGCAGAACCGCTGCTGTCTGGTCGAGGTACGCTTTAATGATCTGGGTGAGCAGGTCAGTGATCTCTTGGGCAAGTTTATATTCCGACAGCATCGACGCCTGGTGGCTAAGCAGCGGGCTGACAAACGAAAAGAGCGCAATAAGTCGCCTGATTAATCAATAATAACAAACAGATAAAAAGCTAACCTTTTCTTGTTTAGTAGAAAAAGGGTATAGCTATTTGTGAAATATTGATAAATTATTTTTCCAAAAGATTGATGATGATAGGTTTGTCATGCGACAATATTTTGACAATCTGCTGATAAGCTGCTTAACTCCTTGCATCATGTGGTTTTATCTAAAGAGCGGGTTATTTTAGGGTCAATGGAAACGACATTAGGCAATAATCTGCTAGAGGCCTTGAGAATGTTGCATAACGGCTGTGTACTACTGCTAGACTCAAATCCTGAGCGAATCAACTATTTCCAGAATATTTTCCAGTTCATTGACTATGAATTGGAAGCAGTGGACGACGCTGACGCACTGCAGAAACGCTTGCATGAGCGAAAGGATGATCTTTGCGTTTCGGTTCTACTGGGTCCCGACCTGGAATCTGGTCAGAAAACAAAAGTAGCCGATGTGGTACGAAATGCCGCGGGTTCTCCAGCGCTTCTGGATCTCCTGGCCAGTGATGAACAATCGAGTGTTTTGCCCTCTGAATCCCCCCTTATAGGCACCTTGTCAATGCCTACCCATTATGAAGAGTTGATCAGCCTGTTAACCAAGGCACAGCTGTTTCAGGAGAATGGCCGGAACCCCAACGGGGGGCAGCGTCCACTTGAACTCTTCCGTAGTCTTTCGGGTAATAGTCGGGCAACCAAGCAGATCAACAAGATGATTGAACAGGTGGCCGATACGGAAGCCACTGTCCTGGTGCTGGGTGAATCTGGCACGGGCAAGGAAGTGGTGGCGAGAAAACTTCACTACAACTCATCGCGTCGGGGAAAACCCTTTGTTCCGGTGAATTGTGGAGCTATACCGGCCGACCTGCTGGAAAGCGAACTGTTCGGCCACGAAAAAGGGGCGTTTACCGGTGCCATCAGTTCCCGTCAGGGGCGCTTTGAGATGGCGGACGGCGGGACCCTGTTCCTGGATGAGATCGGTGATATGAGTATGCCGATGCAGGTCAAGCTGCTACGAGTACTGCAGGAGCGCTCTTTTGAGCGCGTCGGCAGTAACAAGACGATTCAGTGTAATGTGCGGATTATTGCCGCTACGCACCGCAATTTGGAAGAAGCGATAAAAGAGGACAAGTTCCGCGAAGATCTCTTCTACAGGCTCAATGTGTTTCCCATCGAAATGCCACCCTTGCGTGAACGCAGGGATGATATTCCG
>JAPHUG010000351.1 GCA_026197195.1 Sedimenticola sp. | reverse complement strand
TCTATATCTAGTATAAGTAATTTATCCATACTGCTTCTGTATGATCTCCTGTCTATACGATAGTATTAAAAAGGGCTCTGACCCCTTAGTCTAGTGAACTTGACCTACTTGTTAGCTTAATTTTCTCTAAGAAAGTTGATGTATTCAGGATCATTTAAATATTTTTTGAGGATTAAAAGCACGTACCAATACATATCTATGATGAGGTCTTCAAAGTACTCTTCCTTACCCTCGATTTTGCATATATTATTAATGTACTTGGATAATTCGTTAAAGTTTCCATGTGCGATATTTGATCGCTGCTGGTAAATTGTTTTTAGCCTTTTCTTGATCTCTGATATACCAGTAGTCGGTGATTCGTTGAATATAACGATGCTAGCTTTTAATTGGAACTGTTTACTAATCGAATCTTCAACATTAAAACGGTTAAAATTAGGATTATGAGTTAATAGCAATTCGACTATGCTGACTAGAACCACCAGTTTCAGTTTCTCGTCATCGACATAACTACCGGCAGTTTTCAAAAGATTTGCCACATATTCAATTTTTTCTTTTTCTTCACTGATTAATTGGTTATCTAGCAATTCTGCAAAATGCACTAGGTCGTTAACAATTTCTGAAAAATCTGCGGGTGAGTCAGGATCATCGCTAGGACGCCTAAATGGAAAATACATAAGGCCAAAGTTAATAAATAAGTTGGCAATACGTTTGCTAGGGAACCCACTGGTAATTTCATCGTGCTTCGCCAGAAAAAAAGAAATACCTCTATATCCATGTTCAAATGTTAGTAGACTTAGCAGGTGAATATATGACTCTAATAAACGCTCATTTCTTACTAATGGGTGTTCATCTTCAAGGATAGTGACTGTGGGGTAATCTGTATGCTCTTTCTTGATTTGTTTTAGTTCTTGGATAGACCCTTCATCGTCGAAGCGAATAATAATCCAAATACTCGCCAGTATTCGGAAAATATTCTCCCTTTTGTAGCTATTAGCTATTTCTCGAACGTATTCATCATTGGAATGATATTTAAGGAACGCTAATAAAAACTCTTCGATCGTTAACGAAACATGATTTTCAGGCACGTCATCATCGTATGGCGGGATAGACATGACACCATCTACTGACATAGATGATTTTAGGTATTCTTCAACGAGGAGGATTTCTTCGTTGGTTCGAGGGTTATCTAAATGTATCCCTAGATATTCAGATAACTTAATTTTTTCCTTAATCGGATGAATCAAAGTAGACAAACAATAATTCAATTTATAGCTCCCATACCGGCTTTTTCTAAGCTAACGCCGATTATACAGCCCACACGTTTGTCACAATATTCGGCTGTAGAATATTGACGATTACGACAGTTCGTTCTACGCATTATCTTTCCTGTTAAACAGTGAACAAACTTGAAAGCAGAACAATGAAATGGGGTTTTCAGCATCCTGCCAAGTGGATAATCCTTAATTACTCAATAGGTTATCAGAGAATTAAAAGCAGGGAAACTGATTTAAGCGTTTTGAGTGGGTCTGCCGGGAAGCGTGGCGTGGCGTTTTTATCTCCCTCGATTTTCACACACAAAAAAACCCGTGACTTTCATCACGGGCTTTTGCGTTAGTTCTGAAAAAATCAGATAACGACTTACTGTGCTTTACGTGCTTCCATGGCTTTGTGCATAGCTTCGTGACGCTCGGCCATCTGCTTTTCGAACTCGGCACGACGGGCTTCGCGTTGTGTCTGCATTTCTGCGCGATGCTCTTCCATCTCTTTCTGCATGGCTGCGCGTTGTTCATCGCGCTGCTTCATCATCTCTTCACGACTCATGTTCATGTCGGGCTGTGCGAAAGGTGCCTGGCCAGGTGCCGCTTGTTGGAACTGTTTGCGCTGGGCTTCCATGGCTTCCATCATCGCTTGATGATGAGCTTCCATGGCTTTCTGTTGCTCTTCACCCATCTGTGGGTGGTGGGGGGCAACGCCTGTAGGGCCATAGCCATAGGGCTGTGCGCCGTAGCCATAAGGGTGTCCGTAACCACCATAGTAGGGGTTGTTATAGCCGTAGCCATTACCGCGGGAGTACATGTTGCTACGTCCATTGAAACTCATGTTGAAATCGCCGGATCCGTCTCCAAAACCGTCTCCGAGGCCATTTCCATTCCAGGGATTACCACCCCACCAGGCACTGGCGGTCATTGAAGCGGTGGTCAGGGCAATAGCAGCAATCAACTTGGTCATTTTCATTGTTTTAAACCTTAACGTGATTTGCAGAGTACTACGGCCCGCTGTTCAGGAGTCACTTGTGTGTTCCTGACTGGGTATCTCTGCACGGATTGAATCTTAATCTTTTTGATGTTTGCACGTCCTTGTGCTCTGTATTCCATTTAATAGCGCGTTATTTAGATAACGTGTCTATTATTGAGCAGGTGCCTGTGGGGCAGCTGGTGCAGCAGGTGCGCCGTAAGGAGCATAGCCGTAAGGAGCTGCGCCATAAGCAGGTGCGCCGTAGCCATAAGGTGCGCCATAACCGTAAGGTGCGCCGTAACCACCATAGTAAGGGTTGCCATAGCCGTAGCCGTTGCCACGGGTGTAAGCGTTGCTACGACCGCTGAAGTTCATGTTGAAATCGCCGGAACCGTCGCCCAGACCATTTCCCATACCGTTCCATGGACCACCGCCCCACCATGCAGAAGCAGTAGCAGAAGCAGACAGCATAGCGACAACAGCAGCAATCTTTGCAAATTTGTTCATGAGTATATCTCCTGAAAATCCTAGTAAGTTTTTTAAATTCTTCTGTTAAGCGCGACATCTGCCTTAACTGAGATCTACAATATAAGAAATTACTAAAATAGTAAAGCACTATTTAAGCAATTAATTAAATACAAGGAATAACAATGAGATAGGTTTTGGAATTAGACGCAATATGTGTGATAGAGACCTTATTGGCCGCGTATTTTGTCAATATTTTCCAATAAGGGGTCTGAAACAGGGCTGATTTTCTTCCTCATGACACTCCCTACGGCATCGGTCAGGCTGAGAATGGGGGTCAGGAGGGTGTCATCGACATGCGCCAGGAAGAGCATGGCTTGTATCTCCTGTTCAAGCGCGGGTAGGGCCTGAGTTAACTCGGCTACCGCGCCATTCTCCTCTTTTATGAGTGCTTCCACCACATTATTGATGGCCGAAAGCTCTCGCAGCTCCTGGCTGTGGGTGCGTACCGCCTTGAGATAATCACCCAGTGCCTTGAACAGGGCAGTCACGACATCCTGATTGGTGGGACGTGACAATACATCGGCCACGGCACCCACAAAGGCTTGGCCGTTACTCTCCAGCAGCTTCATCAGCTGGGCCGCATAGGGGTTGTTGTTTTTTATCAGCTGCTGAAGTTGTGCCTGGTGGTCAGCCAGCTTGGGGTGGGGTGGAGCGCTTTCGGGGAGTTGATCGGGTGTGGTTTCCAAAAAACCCACCCGATAGCTTTTGGTTGAACGGCCCCGGTTCCAGAGGCGCTGCTTCAGTTCATCTTTGATCAGGCCCGGCTGTAGTACCAGTCGGACGGTCTCCAACATCAGTTGGGGTTCGGTCTCAAACGGAAGATGTTCAACCAGGTAGGCGGCCAGTTCAGGCCCTAATGCGCCTTGAGCAACGTCGGGTTGTTCAAGCATGCGCCGGGCATACTCGGCGTGGGGTTCACACCACCAGGCCAGACGGGCCAGTTCAGTGGTTAAGCCCGGCGAACAGACCACGGCCATGACCGCTTCTGGCTCAGCCAGTTTTAACAGGCTGGCAAGACGTGTGCTGTCAACTTGCCCCGTGCGGGTCCAGCGCTGGATGAAGACGGGGTAGCCTCCGGGTGAGTCCAGGGCGATGCTGGCCAGGGCTTCACGTACCCGCTTTATATAACGGTCCTGGTTACCGTTGGGATGAAGCTGTGCCTTCATCTCTTTGTCACCCTTCAGACCAAACAGCTCAAGGGTGTTTTCATTGATCCGTATGGCATCGGCATTGACGGCCAATACATTTAATCGAAGCTGGTCTTCACTGGTGAGTTCCACGTGATACTTCCCGGAAACGGTTAATTAAGTTGGATGCGTTGGCCCCAGGGCACTTCAGCGCGTCCCTTGACCAACCATATAATAGGTGTGTGTGGTTCATGCTCGGGAAAATGGCCTTGCGCGTCAGTAAAGTAGACGATCAGGTCAGCGTTCTGGTCATGTTGTTCAATCCATTCAAAGACGGGTCTGAAGTCGGTGCCGCCACCGCCTTTGAAGGCTCTTGGTATTTGAAACTGCTCCCAGGGCTCGGTTATCCAGGGGCTGTCTTCTGTCAATACGGCATCGCAGGCCAGCAGGGTGAGGCGGGCATGGGCCTGTCCTTTCAGTGCATCCAGCTCTGAGACAAACAGGTTCATCTCTTCGTCACTGATTGAGCCACTGATATCCAGTGCCACGATCACCTTCAGTTCGTTACTGCGCAGACTGGGCAGAATAGCATCCCCTTCACGCCGTGACGGACGTGCCCAGTTGTAGTCGTCCCGTGCTGTGGCGGTCATATACTGGGCGAGCAACATGCGCCAGGGTATTTGGGGTTGCAGCAGGTGACCAATCATTCTCCCCAGTTCTCCCCCCATCTTGCCGGCCTGTATCGCCTGTTGATGGGCACCAGCCATACGCTGTGTCCATTCAATGGCAAGCTGTTCCTGCTCTTTGTTGGTTAAGGGTGGGGGTTGGTTACCGCCGCTGGCAGTTTCATCAAACTGCTGCTGCGATGAACCCTGACTGGCCGTTTCACGGCTATCGTTTGGTTGGTTGCCTTTGCCCTTATCGGGTTGATCGTTCTCTGCTTCACCGCCACCACTGGGGCTGCCACCCGGGTTGTCATCACTCTGGTCATAGACGTGGTGATCATGGGTGTTCATCTGATCACGCTCATCGATACAGGGGTAGATCTCTTCGGCTGTCATGCCGTCGTATTCAATAATGTGGAGAGCGCCGGGGCAGGGTTCCAGGTCCTCTGCAATCAACAGGGGGTTGATGGCCAGATCGCAGGCGATGTCCCAGCGATATTTATCCCGGTTCATTCTTCTGGCAAAGTGGGAGAGGGCGCAATGCAGGGCTTCGTGCGCCAGAACAAACTGGGTCTGTTCCAGTGTCAGGGCATCAATAAAGTCGGCGTTGTAATAGAAGGAGCGGGCATCTGTGGCGGTGGTCTGACACCAGTTGCCTTCTGCTTCAACCAGGGGAAGGCGTAAAACCAGTGCGCCCAGAAACGGTTTGTCGAGAATCAACCGGGTTCTTGCAGCACTGAGTTTTGTTTCAAGATCGCTCATAGGTTTTAACGGTGATCGGTATCGAAGGGATCAGCATTAGGTGTCATAGAGCATCACGTCTGCTACGGCTTCCGCCCAGGGGGCAAACTCCGGAATGGCAAACAGCTCGGAACCGATGGCGCGATGCATATCGGATACCAGCATGATACCCATCTCCCGTTGAGGGAACCGGCTGGCGTATTCCAGAATACGACCATAGACAGCTTCACCTCCGGGTTGCTGTTTGTGTTTTACGGCACGCCCCACCAGTGCGGAAGCAACGGCGTACTGCAGGTCAATCTCGGTCGGAACCCGTACCTCTTCGCCGCGCAGAATGGCATCAATACCCGGCAGCTTATGCAGGTTATTAACAAAGGCCGCCAGTTCGATACCGGCGGCAGGCCCTACACAGGCTTGCAGTGTATCCGTCAGCAGATCAGGCAACTGATCAAATTTCTGCAGGCCCCGGTGGGCAAACTCCCAGGAGCGCGGGGTGGGGAAGGCCACAGGGTTATGCGCAGGATCAAAATCAAACAGCCGTTCAGGTCGAAAGCGTAAAAAGGCGATGACCCGTTCATCAATACCGTTGTTATAGGCCCAGGTCACCCAGTCATCCAGGTGCGTGTCCACTTCAAAGTGAGTAAAGCGATTGGCCAGCGGGGCGGGCATGGTGTAGGTGACACCGCGATCGCCCTGGCGATTACCGGCCGCAAAAATGGCCCAACCCTCGGGTACCTGATATTCACCCAAGCGCCGATCCAGGATCAACTGATAGGCGGCAGCAGATACACTGGGTGGTGCCGAGGTGATCTCATCCAGAAACAAAATACCCCGTTCGCCCTGGTTGTCTGCGTGGGGAAGCAGGGCCGGTTCTGCCCACTCAACCTGATCGCCCTGACGAAAGGGTATGCCGCGCAGATCACTGGGTTCCATCTGTGAGAGGCGGATATCAATAACAGGAACCTGATGCCGGCTCCCCACCTGGCTGACCAGTTGGGACTTGCCGACGCCCGGTGGACCCCACAGCATAACGGGGGTGTGGTGGCCCTGTTCGGTGCTGAGATATTCACGGTCCAGGATGGTTGAGATGGCAGCAGGTCGCATGGTACTCCTTGGCGTTATTACAACTAACAAAGGTCTCTATAATACAATAACCTACCATGGAAGTGGGAAATTAGAGTAATAAGAGATCGTGATAGCGTCTATCGGAATTTTGTATAGGTTACCCTGCAGAAGCAAGCTTGCCTACGCAGAGAGAGGCGAGTGACGGATTTATTCGCTCTTCTATTTAGAGTTTTTTTGCGGTGAAGGTGTCACAGGTTTGTAAGGCCCCACTGCTAAGACCTTTCTTGAACCAGGCGATACGTTGGGCAGAACTGCCATGGGTGAACGAGTCAGGTGTCACGTGGCCCTGTGACTGTTTTTGTAATCGATCATCGCCAATGGCGGCGGCGGCCGTGAGTGCTTCATCAATATCGCCCTGTTCTAGTAGCTGGCGTGAGCGATCGGCATGGTGTGCCCAGATACCGGCGAGACAATCAGCCTGCAGTTCCTGCCTTACGGAGAGTTGATTAGCCTGAACCTTATTGAGTGACCGTTTGGCTTCATGAACCTTTTTTGAGATTCCCAGTAGTGTCTGTACATGGTGACCCACTTCATGGGCGATCACATAGGCCTGGGCGAAGTCACCCGGTGCCTTGAAGCGGTTTTTCAGATCATTGTAAAAGCTGAGGTCGATGTAGACCTTCTGGTCTGCGGGACAGTAGAAGGGACCGGTCGCAGCCTGTCCCAGCCCACAGGCCGATTGGATGGCATTACGAAAGAGTACCAGTCGGGGCTCTTTGTATTGACCGCCCATCTCTTTGAAAAGTCCTTGCCAGGTGGTTTCCGTATCGGCCAGCACCACGGCGACAAAGCTGACCAGCTCTTTCTCTTCGGCGCTCTGCTTCACGGGCTGTTCGGAACGGGTCTGCTGAATGTTTCCCGTACCCAGCATACTCCCCAGGTTGCCGCTGAAGAGGCCATAGGCCCCCAGGGCCAGGACGGCAATCAGACCACCTTTAAATCCAAGCACTCTGAATACCATGGGCAGTAGATTGAGCATACCACCGCCTCTGCCCCCCAGACCGCCTAATGCTGGCCCACGAGCACTGCGGCGATCCTCAATATTGCCACTCTCTCTTTGACCCCGCCAGCGCATGGTATGACTCCCAGGTATGGTTACGACAGGTCTCTGATTCTACCAGCTTGATCAGGGCGCTACTCCGTCATTCCGCTGTGCAAAGGTAAAACTTTGTGAACTTACCGGGCCGCCTGATGTGCCCGGTTTTCATTCGAGACAAGGTAGAGAATGATCAGTAGACCGACCGCCATAATAAGGGCTGCCAGATAGAGTGAGCCGTTGTAGGTGCCAGAGGTTTCTGCCAACGTGCCTGCCAGCGCCGGGGCGGCTATCTGAGCGACACCGTAGCTGAGCGTCAGCTTGCCCATTGGTTTGGCCGGTTTGGTTGGATAAAACTTGCCGATCATGGTGAGCATCAGGCTAACAATGCCGATAAAGGTTCCGCCGTAGAGAGCAGCACTGAACATGACCACGCCCAGGCTTGCGTCATAGGTGGGCAGCACTATACCGACAATCTGTAGCGCGAAGGCGATCGCCAGCGCTTTAAGTTCCCCGGTTTTTCGGGCGATGCGATCCCAGATAAAACAGGCCGGAGCGGCCGCCAGTCCTACCACCAGCCAGGCCGGTTCACCGTAGCCGTGCAGTGCCGGTTCAGCTTCAACGATGACCACCAGAAAGGTGGCGCTGATCACATAGCCAAAGCCGGCGCAAAAATAACTGGCAAAGAGCAGGATCATCCAGTTGCGTGCCGGTGGGTTATCCTCCATTTTTACACCGCTGGTGGTAAATGGACTGGCGTCTGGACGGGGTAACCAGTGCCAGGCAGGAACCAGCAGGATCATACCGATGGCAGTGAGTACCAGCCACTGTTGACTCCAGCTGAGATGGGTCTCCATCAGGTCAACCGCTACGGCACTCAGAACAATGCCCAGACCCAGGCCGCTGAAGTGAATGCCCAGTTCCATGCGGTGGTTATGTCGGATAAGCCAATTAAGAATCAACCCGGAACCAATTAATAAACCTGCTGCACTGCTGAGCCCGGCCAAAAAACGCATAAGACTCCAGAGCCAGAGACTTTCACTGAGCGCCATACCCGCAGTGGTTACTAGCGCCAGTATCAGGCCGATGCGATAGAGGGTGTCCTTGAGTTGCAGATTACTGATCATGGCCGCGGTTAAAGCACCGCACATGTAACCCATGTAGTTGAATGTCGCCAGCCAGCCGCCGGTGGCATCTCCCAGGGCTGTTTGTGCCTGCATGATGGGTAGCAACGGGGTGTAGGCAAAGCGTGCGATACCGAGGGTCAGTATCAGACTCATGATGCCTGCGAACAGCACTTTAAAATGGGAATGGGTTTGAGACATGCTTAAATCCAGACGGGATGATCGGTCATTATACCGACACATTGAACGTCTGCGGTGTTTATTTGTATCAAATGAAACGTTTTTTACCCGGTGCTGTCTGGGGTTTTATTTGGATGGTTCCGTCCAGATGCGCCGGATCATATCCGGTACGCGTTCCCAGTTACGAGGCATATGGATTCGTTCATCAACGGCGGGTTTGGGATGGGGGTTGCTGAGGGTGCCCACCTTGAAGCGAAATACATAGTCGGGCTCGGCCCCCATTCGCAGGTCAGTCATGGTGATGGCACCCTCAAGGTCTTCAACTTTATAAAAACCTTTGGTAAACCAGGTTAAGCGTTTGACTGGCCAGTGTTGTTGCAGGTTATCCAGCAAAGCGTTTTCACTGGGGTAATGGGTGAAGCTGATAGTCGATGATTGATCGAGCAGCGAGTAGTAGCCTTCATGATAGCCTGAATCATCCATCGCCACGACGCGCCAGAGCAGGGTATTAAATGGCGCGGGGGTGACCAGTAGTGAAGATGTTGGAGACTGGGTATGGGCCAGGCTCTCTTCGGCCAGGCGTTTGACGCCGTATTGTGCGGTCAGACTCCAGCCCAGATAGAGTGTGCTGATAAGCAGTCCGGCCCGGTTGAAACGCTGAGCCAGCAACGGCTTGCGTTTCAGTGAGAGTGCGGTAATGACACCAATCAACAGGGGCAGGGTATAGAGCGGATCGATGATGAAGATGCTGCCTAACCCCACCGGCGTTTCAAGAAACGGCCAGAGCAGTTGCGTGCCATAGATTGTAAAGCTGTCCAGCAAGGGGTGAGTCGTGAGTGCCAGGAACACCAGCCCAAGCCACCCTTTGCGCTGCTCAACGGTGGCGGGATGTATTTTTAAGATGAACCAAGTGATGATAGGTGTGATCAGTGTCAATACAATCAGGGAGTGGCTGAAACTGCGGTGATAAGTAAAATCAGCCACAGGTCCACCCATGGAGATGAACACATCCAGATCTGGCAGGGTTCCACAGACCGCACCCCAGAGCGCGGCGCGGTATCCGACTCGGTGCCCTAGTACCGCGTGACCAACAGCAGCACCCAAGGCAATTTGTGTTACAGAATCCATAGTCTCTGGTCTTGTTTATAGCGTGTCAGGTAAGGTGCTTTCAACCGCGATTTCCTCAAGTGTCT
>JAPHUG010000192.1 GCA_026197195.1 Sedimenticola sp. | reverse complement strand
CTGCCACTGCTCTACTGAATGAATCGACATCCGTAACCTCAAGATTCGTATCGGTTTCAGTGATTATAAAGTGATTGGACTCAGGATGCAGTCACGTGGAAGGATGTTCTATTAATTCCTAACTGTTGAAGAATAAACACCCCAGAAGCGGTGTTGGAATGGGGCCATTTTTAACCGGACAGCATCACTAGAGGGGTTTATTTCGGGCGTCGTGATAGGCTTTCAACTGCCTGAACTCTTCAATCTCTTGGCTTCTACGTTCAATGAGTGCTTCTTTATTCGCTTGTAAAATCCCAAGCGAGGCCTTTACATATTCACTGGCATTCATTTCATTCGCCGTATAGCGTTTGAGAAGATCCAGCCATTTAAAATGAACAACACAGTGCTGGTCTGTGCCCCGCATGCTCATCGGACAATCCACACAACGCACCTGCTGGGCCTGCTTATTAACCACCCTGTTCTGCCACTGGGCGCGATAGTGCTCGGCATGCCGGGCAATCCAGGCTACCGCCTGCTCCTCCTGCTCTTCGTCTGGATAGCTGGCCACATGCTGCTGTAACTGTTCAACCTGGCGCTGCAGAAACGGCTCATCCGATACCCGCAGTTCCCGCGCTCCGATTACAAAACGAACAATCAGGGCCAAAACCGGGTCATCCACGACAAACATATCGCCTCCAAAACCACTGCACTACGTCTTTAAGCTTTAGCCAAATACCGCTCTTTTGCAAGGGCTGAGTACTCCAAGCCAAGTTAAAAAGCAGACCACAGGGAAACCCCTCTGCCCCACCGTGAGGTGCATCGTGTATACTGGACGGGTGTTATGTTTATAATTTCCATAGTATTACAAGGCTGAATCGATATGTTTGAAGACCAGCTCCTGAAAGTGGCAACAGGACTTGCCTTTATCGTACCCGGCATCTTTCTTCTTCGCTGGTTTCTTAACCGCTCTTCCGGTAGCCCCGAAGAGTGGGCGGAATACCATATCCGCATACTGCAGCAAAAACATGCCAGCGGCGAGATTGATGATGAAACTTACCAGACCCGATTGAAAGAGTTGCAGGATGAGTAGATAAAGCGATAGCGCCCACACCCCTTATTTGCCATGGAGAAGAGTAACCCTTAGACCATCACCTCTTTCATTCTATCCTGGAAAGCTTCTACTTTTATGACCGAACACCCCATTCTCTTTACCATCTTCCTGATCTTTTCCGGTGCAGCGGTATTTGCCACACTCGCGCTCTATGCGCGTCAGGCGTTATTGATCTCCTATATCCTTTTGGGTGTGTTGCTCGGCCCTTCCGCTGCCGGCCTGGTTAATGACAGTGAGTTGGTCAGAGAGATGTCCAACATTGGGATCATGTTCCTGCTGTTCCTGATGGGGCTGGAGCTGAACCCACGGGAACTGTTACTGCTGTTAAAGAAGACCACTACGGTTACCGTAATCAGCTCGGCTCTGTTCGCATTTTGCGGCGGGATGATCGCCTACCTGTTTGACTTCTCCCTGCAGGAGTCACTTATCGTAGGCGCCGCTATGATGTTCTCCAGCACCATTATTGGTCTGAAGCTGCTGCCTACCACGGTTCTGCATCATCAACATACCGGCGAGCTGGTGATCAGTATTCTGCTGTTCCAGGATTTGATCGCTATTCTGCTTTTGCTGGCGATGAAAGGGGGAAGTGGTGCTGAGCTATCCATGTTGGAGATCATCAAGCTGGTAGTTGCCCTGCCATTACTGATTGGTGTCTCAGCCCTGTTTGTAAAATTTGTCTTCTTCCCCCTCATGAAGAAGTTTGACACGATCAAAGAGTATATCTTTCTCATCACTATTGGCTGGTGTCTGGGTTTGGCCGAGGCGGCGACAGCGCTGGGGTTATCCCATGAAATCGGCGCCTTTATTGCCGGTATCTCGCTGGCGACCAGCCCGGTCTCCTTCTTCATCTCTGAAAACCTGAAGCCGTTGCGGGACTTTTTCCTGGTCCTGTTCTTCTTCTCACTGGGGGCAGGTTTTGATCTCACGATGCTCGATGATGTCCTTCTGCCCGCGGTGCTGATAGCCGGTGCCATGCTGTTACTCAAACCGCTGGTGTTTGATCGTCTGCTACGGGTAGTGGGTGAGAGCAAGGCACGTTCAACGGAGGTGGGCGCACGCCTCGGTCAACTGAGTGAATTCTCACTTCTGCTGGCGGTGCTCGCCTGGGAAAGCCAGCTGATTGGCTTGGAAGCCTCCTACCTGATCCAGCTGGCCACCTTGTTGACGTTCCTGTTCTCCACTTACCGGGTGCTGTTCAAATACCCGACCCCCATTGCGCTATCGGCAAAACTGCGCAGGGATTAATAGACGGGTTTCGCACACAGGTATCGGAGTCGAAAATCGACTCCGATACCTTACACTACCAAACTCCCTACGCTATCGTTCTATAACTAAACGCCCACGACCTCCCCCTCATCCGAGAGGTCGATGCGATGTGCAGCGGGGCTGGATGATAAGCCAGGCATGGTGACAATATCGCCCGTCAGTGCCAGCAGATAGCCCGCACCGGCCGAGATCCGTACCGACTCCACCGGCAATTCAAAGCCATTGGGATGGCCCACATGGGCGGGATCACTACTCAGCGAAAGATGGGTCTTGGCGATGCAGATGGGGAGTTGTTCATAGCCCAGTTGTCGAATGCGCTGAAGGTCCTTCAAGGCCAGCCGACTGAATGCCACCTCACTGGCACCGTAGATGGTGCTGGCCACGGCGTGGATCTTCTCTTCCGGGGTCTGTTCCAGCTCATAAAGAAAACGCACAGGTGGTTGCGGTTTTGCCGCAGCAGCCGTCACCGCTTCGGCCAGCGCCAATGCACCGGCGCCCCCCTGTGTAAAACCTTCAAATCGGGCCACACTTAAACCCTGAGAATGGCAACCCTGCTCTATTGTCTGCAAGTCGCCTTCATCCTCATTCGGGAAACAGTTGATCGCGATGACCGGCTCAAAACCAAAGGCCCGCACACTCTCTACATGATGATAGAGATGCTCCATGCCCCGCGCTATCTCTTCAACGGATCCACTCGTAGCGGGATCACCTCCCCCATGGGTTCGCAAGGCACGTGCCGTCACCACCAGGACAACCGCACTGGGCCAGATACCGGCACTGCGACACTTCAGATCAAAAAACTTCTCCGCGCCCAAGTCAAAACCAAATCCCGCCTCGGTCAATACATAATCCGCTCTTCCGAGCGCTGTCTTGGTGGCTATGACACTGTTGCAGCCATGGGCAATATTGCCGAACGGCCCGCCATGGACAAAGGCGGGAACACCTTCTGTTGACTGTACCAAGTTGGGTAGGATGGCATCCTGCAACAGCGCTGCCATGGCTCCCGTTGCCTTAAGTCTTTCCGCAGTAACCGGTGCCCCGTCACGGTCAAATCCCACCAGAATCCGACCCAGCCGTTGCTTCAGGTCAGCCAGGTCTTCCGCCAGGCAGAGTATACCCATCACCTCTGAGGCGGCTGTGATATCAAAACCGGTCTCCCGGGGCACGCCATTGAGACGGCCACCCAGCCCAATCACGGCCTGTCGCAGGGCCCGGTCATTGACATCCAATACCCGACGCCAGAACACCTGACGGTGTTCCAGGTCCAGTTCACTGCGAAAATGCACCGCATTATCCACCAGGGCTGCCAGTAGGTTATGGGCGGCCCCCACCGCATGCATGTCACCGGTGAAATGCATGTTGATACGGGTTGAGGGTTCCAGCTGACACTGCCCCCCACCGGCACCACCGCCCTTGATACCAAAAATAGGCCCTAGTGAAGGCTCCCGAAGGGCGAGGGCCACCCGTTTTCCCAGCCGCTGCATACCCTGAGCCAGTCCGATGGAGACCGTGGTCTTTCCCTCTCCGCTACGGGTCGGGTTAATCGCAGAGACGAGTACTATCTTGCCTTTGGGTCGCGTGGGGTTCTGTTTCAGGGTAGCCAGTCTGACCTTGGCCATAGCGTCGCCATAGGCCATGAGCTGATCAGCCTTCAGATCTACTTTCTGGGCAATTTCCAATATCGGTTGCATCGGCATACTCCTTACAGGTTGTCCCGCTACCGTTACTCTATTAAAGCACACCAGACTCAGTTCACAGGTTGCAGCAACGAGCGGTTGTACCCAGCCATTGTCATCCATGTGTCACAGAAAAGAGATGGTATTCTTTTCGGAAAATCCTTATGCTTTAAACTTGCTGCAGCGCACAATGCGCGCACCCCATGACAAGTAGTAGTGGTCACTATGTTTCGAAGTATTTATATCGCCGGCGCAGAGCCCGGTAGTGGAAAATCAGTTGCAGTGCTGGGCATTATGGAGATGCTCACCGCCATGACCAAGCGGGTGGGCTTTTTTCGTCCCATCATACCGGAGAATGGTGGCAGCGATGACCTGACTCACCTGATCACTCATCGCTATAGCATTGATCTGCCAACCCATGCGCTTTATGGCTGCACCGATGAGACAGCACGAAACCTCCTGGCGGAGGGGCGCTATGCTGAGTTGCTGAAGATGATCATGGCCAAATACAAGCTGGTTGAACAGCAGATGGACATGGTGGTCTGCGCCGGTACCGACTTTTCCGATATCACCTCCGCACTGGAACTGGACTTTAACGCCGACCTGGCCAACAACCTGGGCTGTCTGCTGTTACCGGTCATCAAGGGCTATGGACGAACGGCCCATGAAACTGTTGATGCCGTCAGGGTACTGGAAGAGTCCCTGAGTAACCGTGGGTGCGAACTGCTTGCGGCCATCGTCAACCGGGTGGACCCGGACAATATTGATCAGGTGATCGCGGAGTTGACCATCTCAGCGATGCCCACACTCCCCTTCTATGTACTGCCGGAACATCGCACATTGGAAAAACCCACTGTAGGCGAGATCGCACGCTCCTTAAAGATAGAGTGCCTGAATGGTGATCAGGAGTCACTCAATCATGAGGTGAGTCACTACAAGATCGCCGCTATGGAAGTACCCAATTTCCTCGACAACGTGTTGGAAGACAGTCTGATCATAACCCCGGGTGATCGGGCCGATATCATTCTGACCAGCCTGGCCGCCGACGCTTCCAGTAACTATCCCAAGATTGCAGGGCTGCTGCTGACGGGCAATCTGAAACCGGCACCCCAGGTGACTCGTCTGCTGGATGGACTGACCCGTTCCCATGTCGCCATACTCTCGGCACCCTGGGATACATTCAGAACCGCATTGAAGGTGAACGATGTTGAAGGGAGCATTCTCCCATCCGACGACCGCAAGATTGCGGCCGCACTGGGTATAGTTGAGCGCTATGTGGATGCAGAGGAGTTGAAAGCCCGCATCGCCGTCAGTCGTGCCCATCGTATGACACCGCTGATGTTTGAATACGAGATGATCCAGCGCGCCAAATCTGATCGCAAGCATATCGTCTTGCCTGAGGGTTTTGATGAGCGCATCCTGCGGGCCGCCGAGATCCTGTTGTTGCGCGATGTGGTGGATATCACCCTGCTGG
>JAPHUG010000325.1 GCA_026197195.1 Sedimenticola sp. | reverse complement strand
GGCGCGCACCGGCGACAAGTACATCCGCGATGAAGACGGCTTCTACCAGTACTGCGGGCGCACCGATGACATGTTCAAGGTGTCCGGCATCTGGGTCTCGCCATTCGAGGTCGAGTCGGCGCTGGTCAGCCACGAGTCCGTGCTGGAGTGTGCCGTGGTCGCCGGGACCGACCCAGAAAATCTGGTTAAACCCAAAGCCTATGTCGTTTTGAAAAGCGATCAACAGCCCTCCGATAAGCTGGCTGAAGCGATCAAGCAGCACGTTAAAAGCACGCTGGCCCCTTACAAATACCCACGCTGGGTTGAGTTCATTGATGAACTGCCCAAAACCGCTACCGGAAAAATCAAACGATTCAAACTGCGCATCCAGGAAGAGGACGACGCATAAGCTTTCATGCAGTTGCACATTAAAGGTAAACAACAAGGCGTTCGATCATCCATGAACCGCCAACAGACGGCCTGAGCGAAGCTTTTGTGCCGACCATAATGATGAGAGAGGAGAAACAGATGAGCGATCAAAAAAAACCTGGCATCAGCCGACGGGATATTCTCAAGGGTGGCGCTGCAGCGGCAGGCCTGGCCACCGCCTCAAGCCTTATCCCTACACGATTTGCCATCGGCGGAACGGCCAAGGTTAAGGTCGGCATACTACTGCCCTATACAGGCACCTACGCCAAGCTTGGCACCAACATCAAAGATGCCCTGCAACTGCGTATTAATGAGAATGGTGGCAAACTGGGTGGCCGTGAAGTGGAATATGTCAATATCGACAGTGAAGCGGCGCCACCAAAGGCCCCGGAACTCACCAATAAGCTGATCAAAAAAGAGCAGGTTGATTTCCTGATCGGGCCCGTTCACTCGGTGGTGGGCATGGCGATGGTCAAACTGGCACGCAAGGCCGACGTCATTACCGTTATACCCAATGCCGGTGCCAACGGCCTGACCGGCTCACTCTGTGCCCCAAACATCTTCCGCACCTCGTTCTCCAGTTACCAGCCAGGATTCCCGGCCGGCCAGGCCATGCTGGATGACGGCCACAAAAACGTGGTAGTGATGTACTGGAATTACGGCTTCGGCAAAGAGACCGCCGCTGCATTCAAAGCCTCTTTCCTGGCCGGAGGTGGCAACATTGTCAAAGAGATACCCACGCCCTTCCCAAAGGTTGAATTCCAGGCCTATCTGACCGAGGTGGCCGCACTGAAACCCGATGCGGTGTTTACCTTCTATGCCGGAGGCGGTGCGGTGAAATTTGTCAAAGATTATGCCGCTGCCGGTCTTAACAAGACCATTCCACTTTATGGCGCTGGCTTCCTGACGGAAGGTGTAACAGGTGCCCAGGGGGCCGCCGCTGAGGGGGTTCGCACCACCCTGCACTATGCTGACTCACTGGACCTGCCCGCCAACCACCGCTTCCGTGAGGCCTTCATGAAGGCCACGGGTAACCCGGCGGATGTCTATGCCGTACAGGGTTATGACGCGGGTGATCTGTTAATCCAGGGAATGGCCGCCGTAGAGGGGGACGTAAAAGCCAAGGCTGAGATGATCAAAGCCATGGAGAGCGCCACCATCGACAGTCCCCGGGGCAAGTTCACCTTCTCCAAATCGCACAATCCGATCCAGGATATCTACCTGCGAGAAGTCGTCAATGGACAGAACCAGGTCGTCAGAACGGTCCAGAAGGCGGTTGAAGACCCGGCTGAAGGGTGCTCCATGACCTAGTCTTTTTACCCGGCCTTGGTTGGCCTATCTGCCTGACGGCGCTATGCCGTCAGGCTACTCACCTTTCACCAGTATCAAAGAGGCCCCATGGAGAGTTCGTTTTATCTTATCCAACTGCTCAACGGCATTCAGTATGGTTTTCTGCTGTTTCTGCTGGCCAGTGGCCTGACCCTGATTTTCGGGATCATGGGGATCATCAACCTGGCACATGGTGCCTTTTATATGCTGGGTGCCTACCTCTGTTACTGGCTGACGGGGATTACCGGCCACCTGTTTACCGGCATCCTGCTGGCCATACCCATGAGCATTCTGTTTGGCTACGCCGTTGAACGACTGGCTATCTCCTATCTTTATAAACGCGATCATCTTTATCAGGTACTGCTGACCTATGCCCTGATCCTGATTGCCAATGAATTGCAGAGTATCTTCTGGGGCAATGATGTCCACAGCGTGCCGATACCTGAGTTGCTGAAGGGCGCTATCCAGCTGACAGATAATCAGGCCTATCCGATCTATCGACTGTTCATCTCTGCGGCCTGTGTTGTCATCGCTATCGCCATGTACTGGGTGATTCAGAAGACCCGCTTGGGCATGACCATCCGCGCCGGCGCCAGTAACCGGGAGATGGTTCAGGCACTCGGCATCAACATCAACTGGCTGTTCGCCATTGTTTTCAGTATGGGTGCCACGCTGGCCGCGCTGGCTGGCATGTTGGCCGCACCGGTCAACACCGTCTATCCCGGCATTGGTGACAACATCTTGATCATCTCATTTGTGGTCGTGGTGATTGGTGGCATTGGTTCTATTAAGGGGGCCTTCATCGGTGCCCTGTTGATTGGGCTTGCGGATACCTTCGGCAAAGTGTTGCTCCCTGAAATGGCCAGCATGGTGGTGTATGCCCTCATGGCAGCCGTGTTGTTCTGGCGCCCTCAAGGGCTTTTCGGCAAGGTGTAGGAAACAACCCCATGCATACCGTTACACGCCCGATTATTATTTTCCTCTGCTTGTGCCTGGT
>JAPHUG010000445.1 GCA_026197195.1 Sedimenticola sp. | reverse complement strand
TGAAACCGATCGCCAGTCTGTATAAGAAGCAGTATCCAGCCTATCTACTGGAGGTGATTGATTGGGCCATGGAAGTCGACCCGCTTCTGCGACCACAAAACGCCGGCATTATGCTGGACGCCCTCTCACAGGAGACAGGACGACCGGCCAACAACAGTCAGCCGAAGCTTGAGACAACAGACGAGCCCTTCAGTGGGAGTGAACAGACATGAGCAGCAGACCCGGTGAATCCGCTCACAGCAGCCTGATTGGTGACCGCAAGATCAATCAGGACCGATGCATCCTGGTACAGGATGAGGATACCGTTCTACTTGGCCTGGCCGATGGCATGGGAGGCCATCCTCGTGGGGAGGCAGCAGCACAAGTGCTTATCGACACCTGCCGAAACTACTTCGATCGCACCCCTCACCCCATCCTTAATCCAAACGGCTTTCTGACACGACTGCTACACAAAGCACACGAGAATATCCTCGCCTTTGGCTATGACCAGCAACCGGCGATAGACCCGCGGACCACCGCGGTGACCTGCCTGATTCAGAAAAATGTGGCCCATTGGGCACACGCGGGAGATAGCCGCCTCTATCTACTGAGAAAACGCCGGGTGCTATCCAAGACCATTGACCACTCCTACGTTGAACGACTGAAGCAGCAAGGCGTTATTACCGCCAAAGAGCAGGAAGTTCACCCGCAACGCAATTACGTAACCCGCTGTTTAGGCGGCTCACTCAGTTCACCCGAGGTGACACTGGGGAAGCAGCGACTGGAGGCGGGAGACATCCTGCTCCTCTGTAGTGATGGACTCTGGGGTAGCATTAAAGAGGACGACATCCTCAGCACCCTGTTCAGCAACCTGCCTCTTTCTGAAGCCGTACAGAGCCTGGCTGAACAGGCTGCCCATAAAGCCTTCCCTGACAGTGACAATATCACCCTGATAGCATTAAAAATGTCTGCGGTGGATGACAAACCCCAGACAGCAAGTGAAACCAACCCAACAGAAACGAAAGAAGAGAGCAATCTGGCTCAGGCTATTGCTGAACTCCAGAACGCCATCAGTAACTTTGAAACAGAAACCAAGCAGGAGAAAGAATGAGACCCAGCGGCAGAACGCCCGATCAGATGCGAACCATTGAGATCACCCGTCACTTCACCAAACATGCAGAGGGCTCCGTACTGGTCTGCTTCGGCGACACCAAAGTCATCTGCACCGCATCTGTAGAAGAGCGTGTCCCGCCCTTCCTGAAGGGCAGTGGAAAAGGTTGGGTGACCGCCGAGTACGGTATGTTACCCCGCTCTACCGATAGCCGGATGGGCCGTGAAGCAAGCCGCGGCAAACAGGGCGGACGCACCCTGGAGATCCAACGCCTGATTGGCCGCAGCCTGCGCGCCGTGACCGATCTCAGCGCATTGGGAGAACGCACTATCACCCTGGATTGCGATGTCATTCAGGCCGACGGGGGAACCCGTACCGCCTCAATCTCCGGCGCCTACGTGGCCCTCTGTGATGCGATCAGCAGCCTGACTCAATCAGGCCGACTGAAAAAAGACCCGATCCACGGCCAGCTCGCCTCTGTCTCCGTCGGCATATTCCAGGGTACACCGGTTCTCGACCTGGATTATGCAGAAGACTCCAACGCCGAAACGGATATGAACGTGGTGATGAACGATGCCGGGGCCTTTATTGAAGTACAGGGAACCGCGGAAGGTCACGCCTTCCATATGCAGGAACTGACCGCCATGCTGGCTTTGGCAGAGAAGGGTATCCGCGAGATCATGGCCGAGCAGCAATCATCACTGAGCAACTAAGCGCTCTACGGAAATACTGCCCCAGCCTAGTGCTGGGGCAGTCATAATCTGCTCTTACTCAGGCCGCCTGCTGAATACGCACCTGATTTCTGCCGGCATGTTTGGCCTGATAAAGCGCCTTGTCGGCACGCACCATCGCAGAATCAATCAGTCCTTCACCTGGCAGATATTCACTGACGCCTATACTGATAGTGACCGGAATCTCACCTTCGTTCACCATCGGACACATCGTGGCGCTTGCGCTTGCGCTTGCCGCGAGCGTCGGCCTGCCGGCCGCTGCTCAGGACGCCTCCGGGCCGATCCTGTTCACGAACGTCAACGTCTTTGACGGTGTGTGAACGAAG
>JAPHUG010000303.1 GCA_026197195.1 Sedimenticola sp. | reverse complement strand
GCCAGGCACCACAAACTGAACCTGTATCGACTACACTGTCTGAGCAGCATGATGAAGTCGATAGTCAGCCAGCCGCAGTGGTTGCTGCAGCCACGGACCAGGATAAAGAGCCGCAGATACCAGCTACTGATGCTGATAAGTCACAAGTTGAGGCCGCACCTAAACAGAACGAAAAGGTTCAGAAACGATTAGAGGAGATGGGACTCATGCCTTCTGATTCAACTGAAAAACAAGCACCACCTCCACCGCCTCCCAGCACAGGACTTGGGTTCTGGCAGAAATCTTTCATCTGGACCATTGTTGTCATTGCGGGCCTACTCTATTTCCGTAATGTCACCAACAACGATGAGGCCGTGAGTCCAGAGCTTGCGACCTCAGTACCTCAATCGATGACACCAGCCGAAGGGCAGCCTGTAAGCGAAACGCCAGCCGCCACTGACACCAGTGTTTCATCTGCAGATACTGAAAAGGCTGATCCGGTAGCCACACCAAGCCAACAACCAGAGCAATCTCAGTCCGAAGAAACCGCGGGAACTGTAGTAGACACAGATGCTGCTACAGATGGAACCGTAGCCGCTGCGCAACCACCCGTGGATATGGCAAAGGCTGCTACTGCAGAAACGGCTGAACCTTCTGTGTCAACTGCCGGTGGTGATACGGCTATCGAGACAGATGCGTCTCAGGTTTCCGAGGTCATGAAAGATGATAAGCCAGCCACACTTGTTGAAAAACTGACCTCACTGGTAAAGGGAGCTGACACTGGGGAGGAGGTCGCCGATAAAGTGATGGAGCAGGGGGCAGAGACCGCAACCCAGGCCATCATTTCACAGGAGACAGTCTCCGCTTCGACCATCATGGCTGTTGCCAAAGATAACGCTGAAGCCCTTATGAAGGAAGCGCAACAGGTTGCAACTGGATCGGACAATACTGATACCAATGAGGGAGCAGTGAATACAGCCGCCGGTAACAGTGATCAGAAGAATGCTGATGTCAGTCAAGACAGCCAAGCGGCTGGTTCCGAGTCAGCTGTAAGCGCAGAAACACCAAGTGCGGCCTCAGCTGTGGCTGCTACGACAGAGACAACATCAGCTACGTCTGTCACTGAAGCGCAGAGTGAAACAAAAACTAATGAACGCACGCAACCGTCTTCCATGACAGGAATGATGTCGCGCATGATGCCTGGTTTTCAACAGAACAGAGGCATGCGTACCGCACCATCCGAATCAAACAATTCCACTGACAATCAAAGAGGGCGTCTGGCTCCTGCACCTGGATATAACCGCTACGGCTATCCTATGAATAGGCCCCGCGTTGAGAATAATCAGATGCAAAAACGTGCAGTACCCGTAGCTCCAGGGTATCCCGGTTATAATGTGCCACGCTACCAACAACCCTATAACCAGTGGCCTGTTGTTCCGTATTACAGACCCTATACTGTTCGTCCACCGGTTTATGGTCCTGCTGTCAGATACCCTTATCCGCAGCCTGTTCCTCCTGCTGTTAGGTAACGATTGTCCTTAAACCGCGAAACGCCATCACTCACATAGTTGAGTGGTGGCGTTTTTGTTTATGCAGTGAATACGTACTAGGGTAGACCGCTTATCGAGCCGAGTGTCCAGAGTAAAGATCTGGCGTGGATGTTATTTACACATTTAACATAATATATATTATGCGCATATATATCAGGTATCAAAAGGCAGCATAATTATAAGAACCGTACCTGCATTGGGCTTGCTTTTTACCGTTATGGTCCCATTGTGGGATTGCACAATACCTTGGGCCATAGATAAACCCAGGCCCGTCCCGCTGCCGACCTCACGGGTAGTAAAAAAAGGATCGAAGATTTTGTTGATGGTCTGGGCATCCATGCCACAGCCAGAATCTTTTATCTCAATCACTACTTGTCTCTGTTCAGCTAAAAGCTGGGTTGTAATGGTAATTTCACCCTGGTGATTAATTGCCTGCTCGGCATTTTGTAACAAGCTTGCGAATAACTGTCTGAATTGATTCTCCTGACCCTTAATCATCGGCACTTCATGGAAGCTTGTCTGTAGGGTTATTTTCTTCGCACTACAACATCGCGTGATTGAGTCACAGGCCTGTTCCAGAAGCCTGTTTATATCCACTGTTGTCTTTTGTTTCTTTTGATCCATTATGGGCGATGCGTACTCCTGTAGCCCATTGACGATCTGGCTTATCTTGTTAATTCCATCGCTCGATTGCTGTATGAGGTCCGGTAGATCCTCTTTAAGATAGTCAATGTCAATTTCGTCCTGGAGACGGATCAATTCTGCATCATTGGCGAGTTTATTCTTGTGAAGAATGTGCTGTTGTTTATCGATCAAACGTATTAAATCGGCAGCATATTCCTGAAGCGTTTGTAGATTGAGCGTGATAAATCCAATGGGTGTATTGATTTCATGTGCAGCGCCAGCGGCAAGCTGACCTATAGAGGCCATTTTTTCTGATTGCAGTAGCTCTATTTGTGTCTGCTCTAAGGCGATTTGAGCCTCGATACGATCTGTTTCGTCAGTGCCTGTGCCGACATAGCCTTTAAAAGTCCCATCAGTTGTGTAGATCGGCTTTCCATTTATTCGAACGTACCGGGTAAGTCCGTGCATCCCCTTTATGCCATACTCAAAGTTTCGAAATGGCCTTCGGGCATCTATATCCTCTTTGTGTCTTTTCCAGGCATCCGGCCACTGTTGTTGTTCCTGGATTGGAACCAGCTCAAACCGGGTCTTTCCTATCACCTTACTTGAGGGTACGCCGGTGATATCAAAATAGCGTTGACTAACATAGGTGAAGCGGATCTGTTCATCTGTCTCCCAGAACCAGTCCATGCTTATCTGGGAGAGATCATTTAATCGCTGCTCAG
>JAPHUG010000390.1 GCA_026197195.1 Sedimenticola sp. | reverse complement strand
TGCACGCACTGACCCACGGTGAACTCACCCACGCCGTGATCCGAGAGATCTGTGACCCCCCCTACTTTATCCCGGAAGGCACACCACTGAACCGCCAGTTAATCAACTTTCAGCGCAAAAAACAGCGCGTGGGCATGATTGTTGATGAGTATGGCGACCTGCTTGGACTCGTCACGCTGGTTGATCTACTCGAAGAGATTGTAGGTGAATTCAGTACTGATCCGGCCGACAGCGTCCTGGATGTCCAACCCCAGCCGGATGGCAGTTTCCTGGTGTCAGGCAGTGCCAATATCAAAGACCTTGTGCGAACCTATCACTGGGACCTGCCACTGGATGGTCCACGCACCATCAGCGGACTTATTATCGAATACATGGAAACCATCCCAGAACCAGGTACCAGCCTGCTGTTGGCCGGCTATCCGGTTGAAATACTCCAAATTAAGGATAATACGGTGCGGATGGTAAAAATACAGACGACAAAACACAACTCTGAATTTTAAACCAGCGGGTTTCCGTTAATTCGCTCACATAACGGGCTTTTCAAACCGTTTATTAATCCTATTTAAACAACAAGGGCCTATACTCCGTTTAGCGAATCCTTTTTTCTGCAGTATTTTTTTCTTTAGTGACGTGATTCACAATAGTAACTTCAGTCTGGCTGATACCGGACGCTATAACCGGGGCAGGACGCTCTATCGACAACACGCCACGGAAGGTTTCGGTTAAAATAACAGATATAAAACGAGAACCATGCCTAAGCTAACTTTATGCTTCAAAGGCCGCTTCATTGGTCTGCACAATCTGACAGAGACGACGGCCACTATCGGACGCGCGCCTGATGCGGACGTCCATATCGAGAGTCTGGCCATTGCTGAACGCCATGCTGAGATCAAGCAGATTAAAGAGCGTTGCCTTATCACCCCCATCGCTGACAACAAAACCTGGATCAATCGACGACTACTCGAAGAACCGACTCAACTGTCGCATGGCGATATTATCAAGCTGGGCAAGCATGAACTGTTCTTCTCTGAGAGCGCAACAGATCTTGATCGAAAACTAAGAACCAATGTGCAGCCAATCAACTCAAACAGGAAACGCACCTCAGCACCCTGTCAAACGCTCGATAAACTGGTTAAAAACATCAACACCCTTCCCTCAGGGACGGTCCAGATTCTTAGTGGCAGGCACCTGGGTAAGATCATCCCTTTGCAACGGGGACTGACTCGTCTGGGACTGAGTGGCAATGAGTGCGCTGTCATCGCACACCGAAATGATGGTTACTACCTCTCTCATCTGGAAGGAGAGATACCCCCCAAGATCAACAACCGATCAATTGGCAATCATACCGTTCGCCTTGAAGATGGTCAGGAGATCATCATGGGAACTACAAAGATGCGTTTTCATGAAGAGATTGCACAATCTGCCGCTATGTGATTGACTCGGGCGAAAAGCCCCTCAGGAATCAGGAGCGGTAACTGATGAATGCAAAAGAGACTGACGACCGGCGACTCTTCCATCGAATCCTTTTCGATGCACCCGCAATACTGACGCTACCGGACTCAGAGATACCTACCAAGCTGATCGATATCTCTCTGAATGGCGCGTTATTGGAAACGACAGGGGTGATCGAGGCATCACTGGATGACCGGGTCGACCTGAAGATACAGCTCGGTGACGAAATATTTATCGATATGGAAGCCCAGATCACGCACATGCAAACAGGGCGACTGGGCCTCCGCTGCATCTATATCGATATGGAGAGCATCGGCCATCTACGCCGACTGGTGGAGCTCAATCTCGGTAGTGCCGACCTGCTGGAACGTGAGCTGTCAGCACTGGGATAGCAACAGATCAGAATAGATCGAGTACATCTGACAGGCGATCCACAGCAGTGACATCAATACCCTCTATCGCTTTTTTAGGTGCGTTAGCACGGGGTACTATCGCTCGACTGAAGCCATGTTTGGCAGCCTCTCGCAGCCGCTCCACCCCATTCGGCACAGGCCTGATCTCCCCCGCCAGTCCCACTTCACCAAAGGCCACCAGCTCCTTGG
>JAPHUG010000238.1 GCA_026197195.1 Sedimenticola sp. | reverse complement strand
GAAGGCATGAAGCACTATGTTGAAAAGGTACAGGAGCCAGAGTTTGCTGCACGTGAGAAGGGCTACACCTTCGTTTCTCACCAGCAGGAAGTGGGCGTGGGTTACTTCGATGATGTCACCACCACCATCCAGGGCGGTGCCTCTTCTGTAACCGCACTGACCGGCTCTACAGAAGAAGAGCAGTTCGAAGGTTAATTCCGCTTAGCCTCCTAACTGTAAAAACTTGACCGCACTCGTCCTGAGTGCGGTCAATTTCATCACACAACGGACGATCGCTATGCCGACACCCCCCACTTCCCTGGATAAAACCGCGGACATCTACGATGAGTTTGAAAACGACATCCAGGTCTGCGACCCCCTGTTTCGAGATTTTGGCGGCCATATCCGCTTTAGCGGCCCGATTCAGACCATCAAGTGCTATGAAGATAACTCACTGGTGCGGGAGCTGCTGGGTCAGCCAGGCGAGGGACGTGTACTGGTGGTTGATGCCGGTGGTTCGATGCGTTGCGCCATGTTGGGCGATATTCTGGCCCAGAAAGGGGTGGATAACGGTTGGGCCGGCGTTGTGATGTTTGGCTGTATAAGAGATGCCAAAGAGATCTCCGAAATGCCGATTGGGGTCAAAGCCTTGGCAACCTTGCCCAGAAAGAGCGTAAAAAAAGGCATCGGCGAATCCGCAATCCCGGTCACCTTTGCCCAGGTTAATTTCAAACCGGGTGACTGGCTCTACGCCGACGAAGATGGCATTGTGACGCTGCAGGCTAAAGACTAAGCCTGACAGATTTTCATACGTAGACCCTCCTCAATAGCATCTTCAGGCAGGACAAACTACACTATCCGATGCACCTTGTGTTGTTACACTGGATAGTGAAATGGGGCCAGCACAACAATCTGTATTAACCTGGAGACGTGAAATCTGGCTCATCTGGCTGGCTGTGCTGGTATGCTCCGGCACCCTGCCCTCCCTTGCGCAGGCAAGTAACGACCAGCAGCCACCATCCAGTGCTATTAAACTGGTGACATCACACCTGGTTCCTTACAGTATTCAGGAGGGCCGGGAACAGGGCTTCATGGTCGACCTGGTCAGAGAGATCGAACGACGCATTGGCACCAATCGCCCTGTGCTTTTTCTACCCTGGCCAAGGGCCATACGCAACACACGTCTCTCAACCAACCACATCATCTTTCCCCTTACCCGCACACCCGAGCGTGAGGCTCATTTTGACTGGGCCATCAAGGTGGCTCCGATTCATCTTGTCTTCGTGACCCTGGATGGCCAGGTGCTGAATCTGGAACAGGCTCGATTACTGCCGGCAATTGCCGTTCAACAAAACACCCCTTTCGAGCAGTACCTGAGACAGGAAGGCTTTAACAATCTTATTGTTACCACCAGCGCCGCCTCGATACAGGTGCGTATGCTGCAGGCAGGACGGGTCAATGCCTGGTTCACCGCTAAGGACCTGGCCAGCTACTCGATGAAGGAGCTATTTGTTCAGGGCCCCATCACCTATAGCGCCCCCATTACCTCCGGCCATGTCTATATCGCCCTGTCAAAACGGTTTCCCAGATCACTCAAGACACTCTACCAACAAACCTTTGAGGCCATGCAGGCCGATGGCACCTATCAGCAGATCATGAGTCGTTACATCCGTAACTAGCCATCACGCATTTTTTACACAGCCGCCGCCTTTTTTACACGCACGCGCCCCTAACAGCCTGACACGACACCCGCACCCACCTGTTCACGCAAACCGTTTATCAAGCATAAACAACCAGTTAATGCCGTTCCAAACACTCATATCCGAATACCTCCCCGGTTGGCACAACCTTTGTAGTAGTAAGTAAATCACCCGGTCACCGGCAACCGTTGTCGGCTAGAAGAGCAGAACCTAAGACCGGCAGAATGACGCCATTAACGGAGACAGCCCATGCCCTTTGAGTTTGAATTACCCGAGGCCTTCAATGCCGCAGACTATTTTGTGGACAGAAACGTGCGGGAAGGCCGCGGAGAAAAGACAGCGATACGCTGCGGCTCAAATCAATTCACCTATCGAGATGTACAGGCGGGCGTTAACCGATTTGGCAACACCCTGTTAAGTCTGGGGGTGCGCATGGAGGAACGAATCGCCCTCCTAATGCTGGATACTGAGGTTTTTCCCCAAGCCTTCTTTGGCAGTATCAAGATGGGCGCGATCCCTATCTGCCTCAACACGCTGATGCGCCCAAAAGATTATGAGTATTTTCTCAATGATAGCCGGGCTCGTGTCCTGGTCATTGATGCCCATCTGCTGCCCAGCATTGAACCGATACGGGGCAACCTGCCATTTCTTAAGCAGGTGATAGTGGTGAATGGTGAAGCACCAGCCGGTGATTTGCAGCTTAAGACGCTCTGGGCCGGCCAGTCTGAAGTGCTTGATCCCGCCCCCACCAAACCGGATGACGCCTGTTTCTGGCTTTACAGTTCCGG
>JAPHUG010000029.1 GCA_026197195.1 Sedimenticola sp. | reverse complement strand
ACTACGCCACTTACCCGATAGACCATAGCGTCTGCCTGGAAGAGATCGAAGCGATTGCGCGTTTTTTGGTTATTCAGTTAGATTTGCGCTGAGCTTTTCCTACCCATCGGGCAGTGCGATTATCTGGAAGCGATTATGCGCTTGGCCGCCATCGACTATGGTGCGGTGTAATATAAGGTGCCGGAGTCAGTTGTATTCAACTGACTCCGGCACCTGGACGTAGAATATTACGTATTGCACAGATGAGGTTTTTACCGCGGTGGATCAATCTGCTGATTGATTGATCCATTTATCCTGAACCAGCCCGCCACGCTGTAGCGGTCACGATCAGCCGCCAGCACTTCATGGGGAAACTCCTCGCTAAGAAAGATGACGAGTGTGCCGAATCCGGGGGCTACCTTGGTGATCTCATTGCCGTCATCCGGAGCGTAGAGTACCAGTTCACCGCCCTGATCGGGCTCCCACCCTTTGTTTAGGTAGGTCACCAGTGTCAGTACCCGGTTGGACTCACCCCGAAAGGCGTCGAGATGTTTCTTGTAAAAGTCACCGGGGTTATAGCGCGCAAAGTGACTCTCAAATGAAAACAGGCCAAGGTACAGGCGGCGGTTGAGATAGCGTTTGAGTCGCGTGGTCCAGTCAAACCAGTGTGCGGCGTCGGGATGGCTGTTTTCCATCCAGTAGATCTTGTCCCGTCGGACGAAGGCATTTTGAGTCTGGTCAAGGCCGCGGCCAATATGGGCCAGATGAAAACGGGCCTCTTGCAGTCGGCTCAAATAGTGCAGCAGGCTGTCGGCTACCGGGTGGGGTAAGGCGGCCGTGAGGATGACATAGCCTTGTGTCTCAAGGCCACAGGCGATCTGTTCAAACAGACTTTCATCTTCTGTAGGGGTGTCGGTGCTGTAATCAGCGATGTTGTTAAGCAAGCGTATCGGCTCGATGTGCTGTAGGGGTTGGCGTCAGTTATCTTCAACTGCATGGTGTTGTGTCCACACCTAAAGCGACGGACTCCGACCTCTGGATCTAGATTCCAGGAGGCTTGCCAGCCACGCTTTTTGATCGAGCGGGATGAGGGTGCCCCTAGGGTTTGATCTACGCCTGGGAAACGGCAGTGATGACTGGCAGGGGTGGTAGATGTGGCGCCACTTTACGACCAAATTCAGGTTTTGGCTACACAAATAAATGTGCTTGTGATGTGATCTTTATCGAGCTGTTTGTGTGGGGTGTTGGGGCCGGAGTTCGTCACGCACCTGAGTCGACGGATTCCGACCCCTGGATCTCAAGAGCAGGAGCCGCAGCAGACGCCGGGACGATCGGCCTCTTTCTTCTCTTCGGTTGCTTCAGCTTCCGTCTTGATCTCTACGCTGACTGAAGTGGCTTGTGCCTGGGTCTCTTCATTGCTGGTTTCATCAGCAGATGCGTTCTTTGTCTCTTCGCTCATGTTACTGTATGTCCTTCTCTAAGGGTGAAAATCTCGTGGCTAGCATAAGTGGTAATTTATTGTTGCGCCTTATCCTAGCTCAATTTTGGGCTGCTTCGCATACTACCTTAATAATCATAAGGTTACTAGGTCGAGTCTGCCCTTTTGGGGGTGGAATGAGGTATATTGTTGCGCCGGCGCAACCGCCATTTTCAGCTTACAAAGGCCGTACGTTTTATGGGTAAACAGCTTCAGGCATTCTCTTTACTTGGCTTACTGTCGGGTCTTATTTGCAGTTTTGTCGGGCCAGTGCTGCCCGACATCAAGTGGTTGGTTGATGCCTTTCCGGGCGTGGTCTTGGGCTGTTTTATCTTTTTTGCCGGGCGCTATATTGCTCATCGTGATAGCCGGAAGTGGCTGTCGGCCTTACTGGTAATTGTCTCTGCCTCCATCATTGGTTGGAGGCTGGCGGTGAAGATCGGCGTGGATTCCGGGCTGGATGAACTCTACCTGTTTTCAGTTTGCGGGGCGGTGGGGGCCGGTTGTGTGGCGCTGGGTCTGCTTTATGCCTGGCGTATTCGAACGGGTGTAGTGCCGTTTGTATTGATGACCCTGTTGGCGGGTGCATTTGGTGGTTTTCTCTTTCACCTGATAGAGCTGGTTACCGGTATAAGCAGTATCAATAATGATGCGCTCTGGACGACGCTGCTCTTTACCCTGTGGCAAACACTGCTTTTTATCGGTCTTGCATTTGCTTTACGATTTGGCTCTGCCCGAGGAGCTTGATTGGCTGCAGGGCGCAGATGGCGAGTCAATCCGGGCGGTACTGCCCTGGGCTGAGCAGTCGCTGTTTTTAGCGTTTCTGACGGCTCAGCTCAATGCCGGTTACTGGTATTTTGATGGCCGGTGTTACGCTGCCGGCTTCGAGTGACTAGAGCCAGCCATTCAGTCTGACCGCGTGGGCGACAAACAAGACCACTGCACTGTAGATAATTACACCCTGAACAAAGGTCAGCGCCAAGTCGCGGTTGATGGTTTTTTCCAGTGCCTCTGATGCCTGCTTACGCTCTTTCTCGGGCAGCGCCTCTACCTCTGCCCACTTCATTTTTCTGAGGCGGACCTGATCCACCGCCTGGGTCATGCAGACGGCAAGTAGGGCGATGCCGACGCGCTCAGGCGTCAGGATGAAAAAAACGGCACCCAACCAACCCATCAGGGTGTGCATCATCAGATTCCACAACATAACGACTTACTCAAAAACCAAATTGTTGGGCGCAGTCTGCCTGCCGGTGTGCTGTTCGTCAACCGAGTGGCTTTACTGGCTGAGTCATCTCCTAGCCATCGACGAGTAGCTGGAAGCGATAGGCCGTGGTAATAATGCGACCAGACTGTCGGTGGGGTATGTTTTGTATATGAGAACAACAAAGTAGATAATCTTTACATGAGTATCTGGGAAAAAAGTATTCTGCTGGTGTTGTTGCGCCGACGTCTGGAAACGGAGCAGACCATGGATTGGCAGACGCTGCATAAACGGGATCGCAGCTGGTTTTGTCTACAAAAGGATGCCAACCCCTGGACTGTACTTGAGGCCTGGCTGACACAGTGGAGTCATGATACCCCGCGGATTTCGGCGGGGCTTTTTGTTTATCTCCTGGGTGCGGTGGCATTGGTGTCCGGCTTTCTTCTGGTCACCGGCTTGCTGGCGTTTCTCACCTTTGAGCGGATCAACCTGCTCTGGTTTATGTTAATCGCCATTCTGCTGCCGCTGATCTGGTGGTTGCTCGCACTGTTTTTCAGCTCGGCGCAGGTGCCACTGCCGTTACGCAGCCTGCTTGAGCACCGGTTGCCACAGGGTGCGGTCTCTTCATCGCTGCGGCCCTTGTTGAAGCGGACAGTGGTGGCGCTGGGTCAACAGCTCTCATTGCTGTTTGCCTTCGGTATGGTAGGGGCCTTTCTGCTTTATCTGTTAGTGACCGATCTGGCCTTTGGCTGGTCTTCCACACTGGCTATATCGTCCGCCGTGATTCATGAAATGACAGGTGTCATCTCATGGCCGTGGCAACAACTCTGGCCGGCCGCGGTACCCACACGGGAGTTGGTAGAACAGACACACTATTTTCGTGCCGCGCCAGGGATGGTCGAACAACCCGAGCTGCTGGGGCAGTGGTGGCCTTTCCTGCTGATGTCACTGTTATTCTATGTCTGCTTGCCCCGGTTGATTACCGCCCTCTTTTTTCGTTATCAACTTAAACGCATACAGGTGCGTGTGTGGGAAAGTGATGCGCTGATCAGTGGGCTTTGGCAGCGCTTGACGACCGAGTTGATCGATAATGAAGCCCAGCCGGTTAGACAACATCAGCCCGTGAAAGATACAGCTACAGTTGAGCCGTTGGCACAGGGCTACAGTCAAATCATCAGTTGGGGTGTGTGGCCTGAAGAGATTGCCGGGCCTCTTAGGCAGCAGCTGACTGCAGACCAGGCGTCTGTGCAGTGGCTTGAGAGTGACTCGATACAGGCGGCCGAGTCCACGCTGAGGCAGCTTTCTATCTTGCCGGATAATCCGTTGCTCCTGCTCTGTAAAGGGTGGGAGCCTCCTACCGGAGAATTGGAAGATTACTGCAACGAACTGGGTAAGCTGCGTCGGCAGCTGTTTCTCTGGCCCGTGCCACTGGCCGGGATGAGTGATGAACGTCAGGCACTTTTGATAGCATCCTGGCAGGCCTTCATGGGGCAGCTGCCGGATCAGTTTCACTTGATTCTGCGCACGCCCGCAACGGAAGGCAGTGATGAGTGATTACCCGGTATTTGCGGTTGTCGGCCACCCTAACAAGGGTAAGTCTTCTGTGGTTGCGGCATTGACGCAGAATGATCAGGTCAAGATATCACCGGTATCGGGTACCACGCGGGTATCACAACGTTTTGCGCTCAGGCTGGATAATCGTACGGTCTTTGAATTGGTGGATACACCCGGTTTTCAGCGGGCCAATCAATGTCTTGCCTGGCTCAACGAAGAGCCGGTATCCGCCGACCAGCGCCCGGTCCGGGTCAATGCCTTTCTACAGGCCTTTAGTGGTCAGCGTCGATTCATCGATGAAGTGGAGCTGCTGACACCCATAATGCAGGGGGCCGGTATTATCTATGTGATTGATGGCTCGCTACCCTACAGTCCGGAATATGAAACAGAGATGGAGATCCTGCGCTGGACCGGCAGTCCCCGGTTGGCCCTGATCAATCCGATTGGGGGTGACCTGTATGTTGAGCAGTGGCAACAGGCGCTCAATCAATACTTCAGCCTGGTGCGGGTGTTTGATCCCCTGCATGCGAGCTTTGATCAGCATCTGCAACTTCTGAGAACCTTTGGTCAACTGGATACACAGAAGACGGCGCTCTTTGATGATGCCATTGAAGAGTTGGAGCACTACCGTCAACTGAAACTACAACAGGCGGCCCGGATTATTGTGGAAACACTTCACGGCCTGATCACGTTTCAGCAATCCAGCAGTCCGTTCGAACAACTAGCCAGAGATCAGTTAACGGCCATCCTGCCTGATGAGGTGAGTCGCTTTAATCAGAAATTGAACCAGATGGAGCGGGACGGACAGCAGCAACTGGAGGCGCTTTTTCTTTATCACCATCTGGAGCCCGAAATCGCTCGGCTGGAGGTTCATCAAACGGAATTGATGGATCTGTCGCAGTGGTCATTTTGGGGTTTGGATAAAAAGCAGCTGGTCCTGGTCAGTGCTGGTGCCGGTGCGGCCCTCGGTCTGCTGGCCGATGCGGGACTGGGGGGCGCCTCACTCATGACCGGGGCCGTCAGTGGCGGCGTTATCGGAGGCTTGTCTGGCTGGTTTGGTCTGGACTGGCTGAAAGATAAACTGCCAGCCTGGATGCCGTTCAATAAAGAGACCCATCTGTTGGGGCCGGTCAGTGATCCCAATTTTTCATTTGTGGTGCTGGGGCGAGCCTTGAGTCATGCCCGAGCCATGCTGGTGCGGAGTCATGCTGATCAGAATAAGTTGGCGATCAACCCTGAGCAGGCTAATGCCATGCAATCGTTGGCATTAAAGGAGCAGGTGCGGCTGCTCAAGCAGTGCCGACAATTGCAAAATGATGGGCTACAGGGAAAAGCGGCCGAGAAATTACGGGCCTGGGTTTATGGTCAGTTGGTTGATAGAGGGCGTGGATGATCGCTTAACTACCAAAGGGAAGCATCCCTTCGGTAGCTTGTGGTTTGTGATGGAACGCCTCAGCGGTGGTAGGCGGACATATCAAACGGATGATGTCGCTTGATGATCTTGGTGACTTCGAACTCAATGTCATCAGGTACCATCACTTTAAGTTCGTTATTCTCGGCATCGGCAAAGATTTTTTCGCGATCAATGCCGTTTGCGATCAACTCATCCATGGTGTTTCGAATGGTATCCATAGAGGTGAATGCACCGGTGATTGTGGTCGTCATGGGATAGCTCCTTCTCGTGATGAGATGAACCCTATCATCGTGTTACGTCAAACGGTGATGTGCTCGGGAAATGTAGCGTTGTAGCTGTACCGTTAAGCGTAGGCCAAGGTTTGCAGCTGTACAAGTTTTACACAGTCGTTGGTATTTTCTTGACTGGGAAGTTAAGGGTGTTATGCATGGCAGGCCCGTTTTCAGCTTCAATTCATTTCCCCGGTATAGGCTGATAAGCAGAGAGTCGATTAGCGGCTTTTATGTTGGATAGACTGGAGGTGAAAATGAAAACAGGACTGGCGGTGTTGATAATTCTGCTGTTGCCCCTGTGGGTCATGGCCGATAATGACCATGAGCGTGCCAGGGCGCTGCATGAGTCAGGCAAGGTCATGGCGCTGGAGCAGATATTGGACAATGTCCGTGAAGCGTATCCGGGGCGGTTGCTGGCGATTGAGCTGGAGCAGGAAGACGATCGCGTCATCTATGAAGTGGAACTGCTGGACGCAGAAGGCAAGGTGTGGGAACTGGAGCTGGATGCCGTGACCGGAAAACTTTTGAAGCGTAAACAGGACGACTGAGATGCGTCTGCTGTTGGTCGAGGATGATGCCGAACTGGTGGCCCGCCTGAAGCCGGAATTGAAGCGGGAGGGTTTTGCCGTGGATGTGGCCAGTAACGGCATTGATGCCGAGTTCATGGGGGATGAGGAGCCCTATGATGTCATCGTCCTGGATCTTGGACTGCCACAACGTTCCGGGCTTGAGGTGTTGAAAAACTGGCGGGCAAGAAAGAACCCGGTGCCGGTGCTGGTGTTAACCGCACGGGATGCCTGGCATGAGCGGGTGGATGGTTTCAAGTCCGGGGCGGATGATTATCTGGGTAAACCGTTTCATGTTGAGGAGCTGGTGGCCCGCCTCATTGCCCTGGTTCGACGCAGCGTGGGCCAGCCTGCTGATGAGATCGCACAGGGTGGTCTGCGACTGGATGAAACGCTCCAGCGGGTAATACTTCCTGAAGGTCAGGCTATTGATCTAACCGGAACAGAGTTTCGTCTGTTGCGCTACTTTATGTTGCACCCGGGACAGATCTTGTCCAAATCACGGCTGACTGAGCATGTCTATGAACAAGACTTTGATCGCGACAGCAACCTGATCGAAGTCTACATTCGACGTTTACGTGAACGCATCGGCAAGACCCGTATTGAGACCCGTCGTGGGCAGGGTTATCTCTTCAGGGGGGAGGCAGGATGACCTCCCTAAAGCGACAGCTACAGGTGGGACTGGGTGCTGGCCTGGTTATTCTGTTTGGCCTGCTCTGGTGGGGCGGGATTCAATCGATCCACTATATGACGGATCACTTTGCGGCCTCCCGGCTGGCACATGATGCAGAGACGGTTCTGGCCGCCATGCGACTGGATGAGAGCCATAAGCCGGTGGTTCGCTGGCGACGGGTAGGCGCTATCTATGAGCAGCCGCTCTCGGGACACTATTACCAGATCAACTTTTCCGATGGTAGCCAGGTCAGCTCAAGGTCGCTATGGGATCAGCAGTTGGCTATTCCGCAGTTTACACCGGGTAGTCAGGGGCAATGGCGCACCCAGGGGCCAGCCGGACAGGAGTTGTTGATATGGGTTGCGGGTTATAACAAACAGGGCAAAGTCTTTACCCTGGCGGTAGCTGAGGATATGAATCCATTGAATCAGCAGCTGGAACGGTTTGAGTGGTTGTTTGTGACGCTGATGTTGGGTATGGCACTGTTGTTGTTTGCCATTCAGCAGGGCATTGTGAGCGCGGCTTTACGACGGCTGGACGGTGTCCGGCAAGAGATGGTGAGGGTGGAGCGCGGCGACATGCAGGCACTCGGCACCGAGGTGCCCCGTGAGATAGGTCCGCTGGTGGCGGGATTTAACCATCTGCTGGGACTGTTTCAACAACGACTGGAACACTCAAGAAAGGGGCTGGGTAATCTCTCCCATGCCTTGAAGGGGCCGCTCAATCTACTGCAGCAAAAGGTTGAGTCTGATGCCCTGAAGGATCAGCCCGCGCTGCAGGCCGCCATGCAGCAACAGGTCGACCGCATCCGCCACTTGATGGAGCGGGAGATGCGTCGCGCCCGGCTGGCGGGAACTGGAATGGCGGGTGGTCATTTTAATAGTCAACAGGAGTGGCCTGCCCTGGTCGGTGTGCTAAAACAGATCCACTCGGACAAGGTGCTGGAGATCACCGGCCGACTCCCGGAGCGAGCCGTGTTGCCGGTTGATCGTGAAGATATGCTGGAGCTGCTGGGTAATCTACTGGATAACGCCTGCAAGTGGTGTCGCGGTCGGGTGCAGTGCGAGCTTTCAACGCAAGCCGGTGTGACTATTGTGATCGAGGACGACGGGCCCGGCGTATCAGGGGAAGCGCTGGCGCAGTTGGCTGATCGCGGGGTTCGGTTGGATGAGACAACGGATGGGCATGGTCTGGGATTGGCCATTGTGAAAGATATGGTGAAAGGCTATGGGGGCGACATTCAGTTTGGTCGCTCATCGGCGCTGGGCGGTTTGAAGGTCGTGGTGAACCTGCCGGGCTAGCTGCAGGCCTTAACAGTGTATCTGGTAGGCGTCGATCTTGCTTTTCAGCCGCTCGGCGAGATGTTCGTGGCTGGCACCGAGTGTGTCCAGGATCGTGATGGCCTCTGCCCGGTAGGCGCGGATCTTCTCCTTGCTCCAGTGTCCAGGGGGTGTATGCAGGTTGGTAATGCGGTCCGCCAGTTTGACGATCCAGATCTCATGGGATTGTTGCTGGATACGGGCCAGACTGTCGGCCATCTGTTCTTGTTTGGTCGGTAGCTGTTTGTTTTTGGTCAGTGCCAATACCCCCTCTGAAACCGATGCCCCGAAGCGTGTGACTAACTCGTCATAGGTGACCTCGGTATCTTCCAGGGTGTCGTGCAGCAGGGCGCACTGAATGGATAGATTGGGTTCGTCCAGAGTGGGTTGCCGGGCAATGGCGCTCATCACCTCCATCGCCACATTGGCAATATGGTTGATATAGGGGAGGTCGGTACCCGGTAATAACTGGCCATTATGGGAAGCGGTTGAGAAATTCCAGGCCGCGATATATTTATCCTGACTCCACATACGTCCCTGTCTCGATTAGTTGGTCTCTCTGGGGGCGCCTTCCCTGAAGACGACACGATAGCCTCGTTTCAGCTGCATATCCCGGCGCTTGATCAGGGTCCGTTCTGCATCGTCGCGCTCTTCAAAGTGCTCTTTGGTGACCTGTCCGCGAGCGCCCTGAATACCGGATTCACGCACCAGATTCCAACCACTCAACAGATCGGGTTGCAGGTGTAGATGGTAATAGCGAAGGGGCTGCTCAGCAGAGTGCAGTGTCTGCATATAGATACGCATGATCTTAAATGTGCCTGGTTTTACCTGATGTAAACGGTTTCAAGGCCCTTTTGTAGAACATTTGGCGGAAAAATAACAGTTTTTTCAGAGCCAGAGCGTTTTTTCAGCTTGGTTTCAGCTGCAATTGATAGCCTGTTAATCAAGGAAGGAAGTCAACGAAAGGAGAGTGATCATGAAAACCTATAGACGCAGAATGACATGGGTTCTGGCCATTACGACCCTTTTGAGCGCCGGTACTGCTAGCGCACAGATGCAGCCGAATCCTCCGGGTCCTTTACCCTTTTCCACTTACGATGCGAACGGTGATGGTCGGGTAACTGCAGAGGAGTATTATGCTGCCCGCAATGAACGCATTGCGGAGAGGGCGAAGCAGGGGCGACTGATGAAGAACCTCGGGAATGCGCCATCCTTTGAGCAGTTTGATCATGATGGTGACGGTTATCTAACTGAGTTGGAGATGGTAAAAGGGCAGCTTGACCAGATGCAGCAGCGGCCGCAACGGGCTATGGGACGCGGTGCTGGTCGTCAGTCGGCGGGTATGGCCCGTTTCGGGGATTTTGATCTGAACGGTGACGGCATTGTTAAGCCGGATGAGTTTGATCAGGTGCGTGCCGAACGCCAAAGTTCGAAGGCCGTACAGGGCTACCCCATGCGTAATGCCGACACAGCCCCTTCATTTGAATCGTTCGATAGTGACGGTGATGGCGTGCTGACCCCGGATGAATTTGTTCCGGGTAACAGGCAGCCTGTTCAGTAGGTGGTGCGATTAGGAACCGGGACTAAAGCCCGGTTCCTATTGCTAACAGGGTGTTGGGTGTCAATCGTCGACGATTGACATGTAGGCAAAGATGTCCCTCAGGTCTTCATCGCTAAACTCATTCAGCAGCTCATCATTAGGCGAGTCCACATCATGGATGCGTTCCAGTGAGCGGAGTTGCTTGACCTGTTTCCAGAGATAGTTGGTGTATTGACCGGACAGCATAGGCACGGCCTTTTTGTGATCACCCAAACCCTCTTTGCCATGGCAGGAGTCACACTCCTTGTTGTAGAGTTTTTTACCGCGCTCGATATCACCCGGTGCCTTGGGGATCTGCATGGTCATCTTGGTTTCCAGCAGCCGTGCATAGGCATCAAAGTCGGGGGCGTTTTCATCAACATCTGACATCTGGGTTTTTAGCTTGATCTCGGCCAGATAGCGTGCGATGTCATACATATCTTTTTCCGGCATCTGGCGTTCGTCGATGTACTCCACCATGGCGAAGTTTTTCCGGTGCCGATCACGAAACAGGCGTAGCTGGTTTATGGTGAATTCGATCGGCTGGGCGGCTATTCGTGGGTATTCGCCATCCTTACCCCCCTGGCCGAACTCTCCGTGGCAGCCGGAGCAGATTTCATTGATCTCCTCGCCATTATCCGGATCATAATCGAACTCCTCGGCCTGCAGGGGCAAGGTCAGGCAGAGGGATAGTACTGCTATGGCTTGTAATAGGTTTCTTGGGTGTAGCATGTGATGTAACTTCTCGAAACAGATTGGATAGGACGCAAGGCGCGAATTCTGCCGTATTGAAGCAGAAAAGACGACCCCGTTGCTTTAACTTCGATCAATATAGGGCACTATTGTTCTCTCTTTGTTTAAAATTTTGGATAACAGGCGAAACGTTCCTTGAATCAGATTGAAGCCCCCGGGCATTGGCTTCTGCGTGGCGAGCGGTTGTACCCAGAGGCCCCGGCGTTGCATGGCGTAGCGTTGATGACCTATGGCCAGCTCACCGAAGCGGCTTTACAGCTGGCACAGCGCCTGTCCGGGTTGGGTGTGCGCCGCCATGCGCTGATCGCGGTGCAGCTTGAGTCAAGCGGGTCGTTGGCTCATCTCCTCTATGCGGCGCTGGGTCTGGGTGTGACGTTTCTGCCGCTTGATCCAAAAATGGCGCCGGATCGACGTCAAAAACTGTTGTCGCAGGTGGGTTGCCACTGTCTGATTTCAGAACAGGAGGAAGTTATGCCTGGCCTGCAGGTTATTCCTCCATCACAACTGTTTAATGCCCCTGGTTCGAGCAGTGGTTGCTTTCAGGCAGAACCCCTTCCGGCAGAGGCGATTCAATTGATTATCGCCACCAGCGGTACGACCGGTGACCCCAAGGGGGTGATGTTGAGTGGGGCCAATCTGGCCGCCAGTGCTGCCGCATCGGAGGCACGACTGGGACTCACGGCCAGTGACAGCTGGCTGGCCTGCTTACCCCTGTTTCATATTGGCGGGTTGTCCATTCTGTTGCGCTGTCTGGCCGTGGGTGCGCGGGTTTTACTGCAGCAGGGTTTTGACGCGGAAAAGGTTTGGGCCTCGATCGACCAGGGGCAAGTAACCCATATCTCCCTGGTGCCCGCTATGCTCGACCGTCTGTTACGCCAGGCGGCCGGCCGGCGCCCACACAAGGCGCTGCGAGTGGTACTGATTGGCGGTGGGCCGCTATCGGGGGCACTGGCGGAAAAGGCCCATGCCGAAGGCTGGCCGCTCTGTGTCAGCTATGGCATGAGCGAGACCGCCTCCCAGTTTGCCACCGATGCCTCGAAACAGGCCGGGCTTAATCCCGGTCAGGTGGGTCTTCCTCTGGATGGTTATGAGGTGGCGATGACGGCACAGGGTCGGATTCGGGTTCGCGGTGCGGCGGTGATGGCCGGTTATGCCAACCCCGAGGGTGCATTGGGCGTTGGATTAAAGCAGGGCTGGTTTGAGACGGGTGATCTGGGAAAGCTGGATGGCGAGGGGCGTCTGGTGGTCATCGGGCGGGCGGATGACGTGCTGGTCAGCGGCGGCAAAAATATACATCCGGTTGAGGTGGAGGAGCGGCTGTTGCGTTGTCCCGGGATTCATTCGGTCGGTGTCACCGGGCGGGCTGATTCGGTTTGGGGCGCAGTTCTGGTGGCGTTCTACGCTGGCGAGTACAGCGTGGATCAGGTGCGGCAGTGGGGCGTTGAGCATCTGCCGAGTCAGCTGCGACCACGGGAGTACATCCAGGTAGAGCGGCTGCCGCTCAACGCGATGGGGAAACTTTCGCGCTCAGACTTGAAGGCGCTGTTAGCCTCTAAAGGGTGATCGGGCGCGGTCAGGTTCGGCGGAGGGTGAGGATCAGCTCACCTACCTCGATCGGATCGCCCGGTTTTACATGCAGGTCAACCACCTCGCCGGAGTAAGGGGTTGGGATGTCGAGGGTGGTTTTATCGGTCTCCAGGGCGATGACCGGGTCATCAAATTGCACCCTGTCACCTGGTGCCACCATGACCTCCGCAATCAGTACGGCCTCATCCCCGCAGGCACCGCAGGTCTCCCAGCAGTCGGGCATGGCGGGGAGTCTTATCTCCAACAGGTCGTCCATATGCCCTAGGCCGGTTTGAAACGGGTGGCGGGCTGACCGTTAATGCCCCAGTTCTCGTAGGCCGGCTCATGCAGCAGGATCATCACATCTTTTGGGTGGATGTCGCTGCTGTTTTGCAGGTTTTTGGTGATCTGTTGATAGAGGGCGGTCTTGGCTTCATCAGATCGGCCAGGAAAGGAGGCGATCTCGATGGTCATAAAGGCCGCTGATCGTCCCTCGGGTTTGAAATAGAACTCACGGGGAATCTCGATCAGGCGTTGATTGCGGCTGGTCTCCGGTACATCGAAGGCCGAGACGGT
>JAPHUG010000486.1 GCA_026197195.1 Sedimenticola sp. | reverse complement strand
GATCATTGATAAGGATGGTGAATTCATTTATCACCCTAACCACGAACTTTCTTGGAGTCGCTATCTACCGGATAAACAAAACTTTCTGGATCTCTTTCCCATCTTGGGTAAAGAACTATTGATCGAGGATACGACTAAAGCGGGGCAGCTCACCTATTTTAGCATTGCGACACAGTTTCATAATCAAGAGCAGCTACGGGTCATCCTGCAACCGAATCAAGATCTGCTTTCACGCCTGACTCGGAGAAATGCTTTTGCCGCTATAGTCATTGCGTTCACCGTCATCTTCGTCTCTATCCCGCTCTCATGGGTTGCCGCCATGGTCCCGGCAAAGTTGCAAGAGCAGTTGCATGAAACCCTGGCGGCACTCCGCCACACCACCCATATGTTGGATGAGAACGTCATGTCTTCAACAACTGATTCAGCGGGGGTGATTGTTACTGCCAGCCACGCCTTCTGCGAGACCACGGGCTACAAACTCTGGGAGCTGAAGGGAAATACACACCGGATTGTCCGCCACCCAGAGACACCTGACGAGCTATGCAAAAATCTATGGGAAACCATAACTCAAGGAAAAGTCTGGCATGGTGAAATGCAAAACCGCACAAAGTCAGGCCAAGATTACTGGGTCAATATTGTCATCACGCCTGAGCTTGATTCTGAGAATAACATTACAGGCTATACACAGATATCACAGAATATTACCAATCAAAAAATAATCGAAACCATTTCCAATACAGACACCTTAACCCATCTCTATAACCGACGACGAATAGATGAGTTACTTGCGGAACAGGTCGAACTGTTTGAACGTTATCAGCGCCCCTTCTCGATCATTCTACTCGACCTGGATCACTTCAAGCAGGTGAATGATACTTATGGTCACCAAAAGGGAGATGCGGTATTAATCTGTATTGCGAGCTGTTTACAAGAGCATACCAGGAGAGTGGATTTTGTCGGACGCTGGGGCGGTGAGGAGTTCCTGGTCATCTGTCCCATGACAGAAGCGTCCAATGCCGAGATACTGGCCGAACACCTACGCAGTCTGATTGGACAAGCAGAGTCTCCAACTGGTACATCCCTGAGTGCCAGCTTTGGCGTGGCACAATGCCAGGATGGTGAATCGGTGCATAAACTGATTGGTCGCGCGGACAGTGCACTCTACGAAGCGAAGGACCAGGGCAGGAACTGTGTGGTATTAGCCAAGGGAACTGCCACCCAGGATAGTGATGTAAAAGCCCCTTTAACCACCTGAGTACTCACTAACTAACACCCAAGGGGAATAACATTGACTGAATACGTTATTTCAATAGCACCACTACTACATTCCGTTCATTTTAATAATCATTGATCACTGAGATAGTTTGTCCTCGTGTGTATCACGACATTTTTGTGACTATAACTACCTGTTGGATGTTCATGCTTATTTTCAATGTATGGGTGTCAATGTTTATTTGGTCCGAGTGAGCGACAGCGAACAATGTTGACTGCCTTGCTAAATGCCCTATACTTTACACAACGATGCGCATTATCATGCGCATATATATCTGGAGGTATCATGCACCAATTATATGACGAAGACGCACCAAAAAAGCCTACTAATCTTAGCTTAAACAGTGACTTATTGACTAAAACAAGAGCCCTAAATATAAACCTTTCGGCTACCTTGGAACATGCACTAAAACAGAAATTAGCTAAGGCAGAAGCTGAAAAATGGGCCAAGGAGAACAAAGCCGCGATACGGCAATATAACGCCTTCATCGAAGAGCATGGTTGCTTCGGCGATGAATTTAGGGAATTTTGATGGCCCAGTTTGATATTTACCAAAATCCGAGCACCGCAAGTAGAAAGCATTACCCTTTCCTTGTTGATATTCAGAACCCATATATAGAGGAGTTAGCGACCCGAATCGTTATACCCCTCGGAAGGGCTTCGTTATTTCGCAATACGGCCATGACGCGGTTAACCCCAGTTGTTTTTTTTCAGGATCAAAAACTGATTGTCCTTACACCCCAGATTTCCTCTATTTCAAAGCATCTTCTTAAAGAACCTATTGGCACAATTTCCCACCTCAGGGAAGAATTGGTTGATGCACTGGATTTCGCCATTTTTGGCATTTAACGCCGTGCGCACGTGCGAAGGCCCAATTATGGACACACACTTATTGACGCCGCTTATTTCTATGCCATAATAGAGAACATACGTAAAACCACTATCTCAAGGAACGAGAATGCCAAAACCCAGAAAAGCCCTCATCTCTCTTGATGCCACCCCTTACTACCACTGCGTCTCACGCTGTGTACGTCGTGCCT
>JAPHUG010000461.1 GCA_026197195.1 Sedimenticola sp. | reverse complement strand
GGCCACAAGGAGGTTGTGGCCCTAATCCAAAAGGAGGAGTAGATCAGCGGTGGATGGCGCTACTTCGATACTGCATTTGGTCACCACCACCGACCTTGGAATGCATTAGAGCACTCCCCTTGCGCACTTGGCATTGCGAATTCGCAAGTCCCCGCAATTATTATCTCAATAGGACATTTTTTGGGTGATGGCGAGGGCCATCTCCAGGGCCTGCTCGTAGTTCAGGCGGGGATCAACCTGGGTCTTGTAGGCTCGCTTCAGCCCCTCTTCATCAAGTCCCCGGGCACCGCCAATACACTCGGTGACATCATCGCCGGTCAGTTCAAAGTGAACACCACCGAGAATGCTGCCTTCACTTCGGTGGATCTCAATGGATTGCTCCAATTCCGAAAGAATATTGTCAAAGCGCCGGGTCTTGTAGCCGCTAGTGGTGGATTCGGTGTTGCCGTGCATGGGGTCGCTGACCCAGCAGACATTGCGACCTGTGCGCTTCACTGCCTGAATCAGATTGGGTAGACCCTCTGCAATCTTTCCGGCACCAAAGCGGTGAATGAACAGGAGCTTACCCTCTTCGTTATTTGGATTCAGGCGCTCAACCAGCTCCTGGATCCACTGCTCCGACATGCCGGGGCCGACCTTTACGCCAACCGGGTTCTGGATACCACTGAAGTACTCGATATGGGCATCGGTGGTGGCGGCAGTTCGAAAGCCGATCCAGGGCAGGTGGGTGGTCAGATTGTAATAGCCACTGCGATTGGGCACCTGACGGGTGAGTGATTGCTCATAGTGCAGGTGCAGCCCCTCATGACTGGTGAAAAACTGTACCCGGCTCAGCTCATTGTTCTTTGTGTTACTCAGCGTCTCCATAAATTTCAGTGAATTAGACAGGTCACCCACAACCCGGTGATAGAGATCAGCCAGGGGAGAGTGACTGACGAAATCGAGATCCCAGTTCTCCGGGTGGTGTAGATCAGCGAAGCCACAATCTGACAGGGCACGGATAAAGTTGAGTGTCATGGCCGCCCGGCCGTAGCCCCGTAGGAGCCGCACAGGATCAGGGACACGTGCCTCTTCAGTGAATTCTGGGCCGTTGATCAGGTCACCCCGGTAGCTGGGGAGTGTTACGCCATCCAATGTCTCCATATCGGCTGAACGCGGTTTGGCATACTGGCCTGCGATACGCCCAACACGAATCACCGGCTTGTTCAGGCCGTGAATCAGCAGCAGGCTCATCTGCAGCAGGATCTTCAGTTTGTTGGTGACAATCTGCGCATTACAGTCACTGAAGTTTTCTGCGCAATCTCCGCCTTGTAGCAGGAAGGCTTCACCGCGTGAGGCCGCTGCCAGCTGGCTCTTCAGGGACTCAATCTCCCAGGAAGTGACCAGCGGGGGTAGCAGTGAGAGCTGCTCCAGAGTAGCGTTTAATGCGGTCTCAGAAGGGTAGTTTGCTTGTTGCTTGGCCGGCTTTTGCTGCCAGGAGGTGGGGTGCCATTGATTCATCAGGTGACTCGGTATCCAGATTAAAATGGGTCGCCACAGTAAATGACAGACCGCCTTGATCAATCGTTCAGGATAGCCGAATTTGGTGCTTTTGTAGAGGGAGGAGGGGAGGAGAGGGCCATCCAGCTGGGTTTGTCTCAGCCGGATGGCGAATAGATCAATCTGTCTAGTGTTCTGCGCTCGCTTTACGGCCCAATTCGAAAGCCTTGTCGTTAATCTCAACCAGATGTGGCTTGCGGCCTCTAAACCGGTCCAGTATCTCGTTCTTCAGTACCTCGGCAGGAAAAGGCAACAACTCGGAGATAGCACCCAACATGACGGTATTCACCAGCTTGAAGTTACCCAGTTCACGGGCAATCGCGCCGGCATCAAAGGCGTGGTATTCAACGCCCGTCTGTGCGATTTCGCCGATCGGGTCTTCCGGATAGTCATACAGACCGATACTGACGACCGGGGGCTCCTGCCGGGTGGTGTTGATCATGGCAACACCGGACTTACGCAGGTGACTGATCCAGCGCAGGGATTCGGCCGGTTCAAAGCCAACCAGGATGTCCGCCTCGCCTGGTGGGATGGCGGGAGACAGCACTTTTTCGCCAAAACGCACGTGGGAGGTGACCACGCCACCCCGTTGGGCCATACCGGCCACTTCGGTTTTTTTGACATCAAAGCCCTGTGAAAGGGCTGTTTGAGACAGTACTTCAGCGGCGGTCATGACGCCTTGGCCGCCGATACCGGCGACCAGAATGTTGGTGATTTTATTATCGCTCACAATAGTTACTCAGCTATGTATCGTTGATCTCAGTGGTTGGGCGTACTCACTGCCGGATATAGTCAGCCAGAGGCAGGATCGCATCGGGTCCGCAGGTCTTGGGGCAGAGGTCGCAGCCGGTGCAAGCGCCGCTCTCAATCTTGACAAACGCCAGCTCTTTCTCGGAGCCATTGGGTTTGATCACAGTCTCCCTGCGGGTGACCAGAATCGCCGGGCAGCCGATATCCAGACAGTTTCCACAGCCGGTACACTTGTCATCATCGACCGTAAAGGCCGGTTGTGCGCCATAGAAGTCGATCAGTACACAGGGCTGGTTAGTGATGATCACGGAGGGTTCCGGTATCTTCACCTCGTCTCTTAGCGCGGTAAACAGGGTAGGCAGCTCGTAGGGATTCACTTCGTGGATGCGCTCCGGTTTAACGCCCAAGGCTTCACACAGCTTACGGAAATCGACTTTCATCGCCTCCTCGCCGTGGATATCTCGTCCACTGGCGGGGTTATCCTGTCCACCGGTCATGCCGACGGCGCGGTTATCCAGTAACAGAATGGTGACATTGCCCTTGTTGTAGGTGATGTCGAGCAGACCCTGCATGCCCATGTGCATGAAAGTAGAATCACCGATTACCGCAATGATCTTCTTGTCTTTATCCTTCTCTACACGTCCTTTGTCCAGGCCGTGTGCAATACCCATTGATGCACCCATACAGATGGTGGTGTCCAGGGCATTCCAGGGGTGCCCGGCACCGAGTGTGTAGCAGCCGATGTCGCCAGAGATAGTGGTGTTGCGAATCTTTGACAGGCAGTAGTAGATGCCCAAATGTGGGCAGGCCACACACATGGTAGGCGGTCGAGGAAAGACATTGATGCCAGTAGCGGGGTCAATCTTGTCGACCGGTGGTTTGATTTCGATGGGTGACTTGACTGGGGCAATCTCTGCCACCTCTTCACCCAGCAGTTTGCTAATGGCCGGGCGCAACACATTTGGTGAGAGTTCGCCGATGCGGGGAAGGATATCCTTACCCAGCAGCTCAATGCCGGCCGCCTTTAATTCTGTCTCCAGAATAGGTTCGACCTCTTCCACAATCACCAGCTGATCGACCTGTGTGGCGAATTCACGAACCTTTGCGTAGGGTACCGGATAACT
>JAPHUG010000337.1 GCA_026197195.1 Sedimenticola sp. | reverse complement strand
GTCGCTCCCGGATTGGTAAAACTGTGCTTGGCGCCTTGGTAATTGAAGAATTGATAGGAGACCCCGGCAGCATCCATTTCCGATTTAAACTGGCTGATCTGCTCAGTTTTTACGAAAGGATCGGCGGCGCCATTAAATACCAGCAACTGTGCTTTTATGACACCCGACTTAGCAGGGGCAGGTGTACCCAGGCTGCCGTGGAAGCTGGCCACGACATCCATATCCACACCGCGTCGCGCCATCTCCAGGACAATGCCACCCCCAAAGCAGTAACCGAATGCTGAAATCTGCTCAGGCGAAACAGAGCTGTGCTTTTTCAATAGTGCTATAGCGGCCTGAAAACGCCCTTCGGCGACTTCCATATTTTTGCGTACTTCTCCCGCAAACTGTCCGGCATCCTTGGGGTGGTCTGCCTGCTTGCCATCGCCATACATATCCACCGCCAGTGCGGTATAGCCCAACCCTGCCAACAGTCGCGCACGCTGTCTTGCATACTCATTGTGACCCCACCATTCGTGAACGACCAGAATACCCGGACGCTGCCCTGACACAGCATCATCAAACGCCAGGTAACCTTTGAGTGTGGTATCACCGGATTGATAGCTCACTTCACTCCCCCTGATCTCGGCATAGGCTGTTGACACACTCATGATCAGGATAACTAATAGAAAAAAACGACGCATAAATGCCTCCATAATGCTTTTTTTATCTGGCCACTCAGGCCTGTAATACGGATTTACAGGCTGAACCGGCAATACGATCCAGCTCTCTTTGAACGTTGTCTCTGAATGTCTCGATAGCCGTAATAATCTGGCGCATAAAATCAAGGGGTAACATGTTCGATAACAGCGTTGTGATTTGATTGAGCATACGGGTCATCTTGGCCGACAGATCATCCATCACCTTGCGTAGGGGTTTCAACGCCGAATCGATCAACTGGCCAATCAACTTGTCAATGGCATCAATATCAAGACCAAACTTTTTAAAGGCTACCCGAACAGCGGCTTCTATTTTGGAAACCACCTTTCGCTTGAAATCCTGAATCTTCTGCTTGTACTGGTTCACCTGTTTTATAAGATCATTGATGGGTTTGATATCAATCTGTTTTAGTGCCTGGGCGATCTGTTGTGCTATCGCCGCCACAGGGTCAAGTACACTCATTATCTGATTCAGGACCGCACTCAAAGGTTCTATGGCCTTTTCTAATCGGTTCTTCAGATCTAATACCACGGAATCAAGCTGATCTATGTAACGATTGAGGGTTCGCACACACTCAAGCGTCTCTGCAGAAGGGGCTATGCGTTTGTAATGTTCAACCAGGGCTGCCAGCTTCTGTTCCAGTGAAATCACATCATCTCGCACCTCGTTAATCGCCTTGAGAGACTTATCCACCAGTGGCTCAACCTTTTCGATATACTGTTTTATCTTGCAAAAGGCCTTCTCCACCTCTTCCGTGGTCTTGATCATTTGATCCAGTACACCCCGTCCTTTCGGCTCGATCAGGGGCGAGAGTGCTTTGTGAACCGCTTTGCAGGTAGTACCCAACTGTCCAGGCACCCATTCAAGAGGCTGAACTACTTCATTCAGGGCCGATGCAAGCGTCCTGAGTCTTTTAAGATCTTTCGCGATGGTCCCCGGAAGATCCAAACATTTCTTAATTTCCGTAATAACCGCTTTGATATCGACAAGCGGCTGGCGCAGGGTGTCAATATCCTGATGCAGTGCGACCACCCGCAAATACAGTTTCTCTATTTCATCCGTGCACTGCATCTTTGAAACTCCCTTTCAAGCCACTCTGTTGAGACAAGTTTAGCCTCTAACAGAAAAATAAAAATATTACATAAAGTAAGGTAACCCCTTGTTCGATACGGTCGCCCAGGGCTTATGCAGCGCGCCACAACAGGTTATGATGAATTTAATCTCAAACGCTATAAAGGCACCCCATGGATATCGAAAGAGCAAAAGCGTTAATCCAAGTTCAGCTACAATTCAGTAGCGGCTATAACCGCAATGCAGTACGCATAATTCTCGGTGAAGTACAGCGGACATTTGATCAACGGACGGTAGATAGCCTTATTCTTGAATTGGGATT
>JAPHUG010000202.1 GCA_026197195.1 Sedimenticola sp. | reverse complement strand
TTGCCAGAGGGAGCAGAGAGCAGGCTCTCCATCAGTTTATGTTGCAGGGTTTTGGATTTGGATAGTGCGCTGCCCCGAAGTAGGGCGGCTAGAAGATTCAGGTCGGGTGTCTCCTGCTGTAGTTCCTGTTCAGCCCTGGCAAGCAGAGCCCCAGTGAGCGCAACCGACAGGGTCTCGTTTTCGAGACAGTGGCAGAGGGCGACCAGGGGTTGTCCTGGCATCTTTTCAATGGCGGCTTCCAGGAGAGATTCAGTGGCTGGCTCGTTGTGGCGCACGGCAATATCTGCAATGCCCTGGTAACCTACAAATGACCACTGGTCCCAGCCCAGTTCTCCGGCAAAATAACGCTGGGCATGATCATAAAACTTTGAAGGGGGTGACTTAATGATTTTGGAGATACGGGCGTGAAACACGGCCATGCGGTCTTCATTGGGTTTGAAACTGTAGGGGTTGTCCTGCAGTGCGGCTTCTAACTCTTTACCCCCTTGCGCCGCTTCCATCTTCTCGCCAATGCGCTCGATCAATCGATGCATGAAATCATCACGCGCTGCCAGTAACAGCTTCCCCTGTTCATCAAGCGGCATGCGCAAGAACCAGATCAGAGGCTCCTGCTGGTTGCTTTTATCCTGAAAGAGAAGGGCAAACCAAGCCTGCTGCTGGAGCGGGTAGGGATAGGGGATCTCATTTTTTTCGAAAGCCAGAAACTGTTCGCGAGGAATCTTTACGACTCGTCGGCCCATGTCAAAAAAGCGGAGTCTTGCCCCGGTGGTTTCCAGGAATTCGGTGATGGTGTTGATATGATCCACGATAGTGCTCTTTGGTTGGGTGCTTACTTGATCCAATCGATGATGTGGTGTTCCAGATCGTCAGCGCACTCCTCACTGATAGCGCGTCCTCCGATAGAGTGGCCGCTGAAGATTACGCTGCTGGGGTCGCCACTGACCAGGGGGTGCCAGTCGGGTAGCGGTTGACCCTCGGCGAGCAGGCGATAGGCGCAACTCTCCGGCAACCAGTAGGGGTCTTCCAGTACATCGAGCGTTATGGTGACGCAGTCAGGTACGTTGATTGACCGATTTGGGTAGTCGCTGCAGCTACAGTCTGATTGATCCAGATAGCGACAGCAGACGTTGGTGAAATGGATTTCACGGGTCTCTTCATCTTCAAGCCGATGTAGACAGCACTTCGCGCAACCATCGCAGAGTGATTCCCACTCTTTGTTGGATAGTTGGGAGAGGGGCTTGTTGATCCAGAACGGTGAACGTGGTGACGACATCGGGCTATTCTACCAGTACCGAACCGATATGGCCTCTGGAAATAGGCTTGTTTTTTCTGCTCACTTCCGGTCATTTGTTAGGTCTGTTTCTACGATTTGAACGCTAACCCCTTGGCAATAGGGGATTTGTTTGCACAGCTATGAAGGTGCGTCCGAACGGCTTGCGTCAGTGGTCATCATGATCTTGTGGTGCTGTGCGGAGTTATTGTAAGTTATTGAATATTAACAGTAAATAGTTATTGTATAAAAATTAGTCAAACTAATATTGCGGTTTTATGACTGGGTGATTCAGAGCTGTTTCCGCAACTTTTCCACAATGTTATCCACAGCTATTGTGGATAACCCTTATAGCCGCTTTTCCCAAGCTGGGAAATCATTCTTTAGGGGGCTCTGGTCCTTCGTCTGGCAGCTGCTTTAACCGCTCTGTTTCTAGCGCCCTGTCGAGTTCACTGTTCTTCTCGCGTTGCTCTTCTATCAATCTTTTCAACGCTTCCAGGCGCTCCTGCTCTGAGCGCGCCTCCTGCTCGATACGACGAATTTCTTGCTTCAGGGTATCGTGCTGGGCCTGAATATCTTCCACCTGGCCCGCCTGTGAATACGCGGTGAAAGTTAGCAAAAGGCTCATAAGCAGGGGGGCTGTTTTCATGTTTAAGTTCCGGCTGGTGTGGCTGATGTATGAGCAGAAGAGCGGTCTCAAGATCCCATCTGTCAACGTGCTGGCAATAAGAAATTAGAGGGCGGGAAATAAGTCTATTTTCATGGGATAATACCCTGTTGCCAGTTGGATTTTCAAGGAGTCCCGGATGCTAGCTCCGAGGCGTTCAATAGCGCGTGATGATAGTGAATCACGTCCAGACAATCAGAATGATAATGCCACCTCCTACGAACAGGGGGTGGATGCTTATACGCGACGGGCTTATGGTGAGGCCTATCACTGCTGGTCTCAGCTTGCTGAACAGGGCGATATCTATGCCCAGTATGGTCTGGGCGTCTTGTTTGATCGCGGAGAAGGTGTTTCCCGTGATCTGAGCCAGGCGCTTAACTGGTATCAGTTGGCGGCCGATCAGGGTGTTTCAGACGCCCAGTATAACCTGGCCTTGCTTTACAGTGAGGGTGTGGGTGTAAAGGCGAGTCAAGGTCGGGCGGTACACTGGTTTCGTAAAGCGGCCGAGCAGGGCGATGTTCAGGCGCAGTATCGGTTGGGTCGCTGCTACGATCAGGGGATTGGTATCGCAAAGGATCAGACCCAAGCGGCTGGTTGGTATCAGCGGGCTGCGGAGCAGGGGCATGCGGCCGCCCGTAACTGTTTGGGTGACATGCATCGCACAGGTGATGGCGTTGATAAGGACTATGGCCGGGCGATCCATTGGTTTACCCTGGCGGCCCGACAGGGGCATGGCTATGCCCAAGTCAATCTGGGTTATATGTATGACGAGGGGTTGGGGGTCACGGCTAACCCTGCAGAGGCCCTAAACTGGTATCGTGAGGCCGCCCTGCATGGGGACCCCATGGCCCAGTTTAATCTGGCGGAGATGTTTCGGGTCGGCCGTGGAAGTCCGGCCGATGAGAAGCAGGCGATACGCTGGTATCGTAAGGCGGCGGCTCAGGGGCACCCAGGTGCCGTCAAACAACTCAAGCGGATAGGTGTTTGACGACACGCCACGTCCTTGGCTTTTTCTGATGATCTAGAAAATGCGGTTT
>JAPHUG010000241.1 GCA_026197195.1 Sedimenticola sp. | reverse complement strand
GGCGTACTGATGTCCTCGAACACGCCAGGCATTGATAAGCCTGAGCACCGCGGCCTGCTTTTCTGCCGCGCCAGGCGACATTCTTTCGGCGGCCTGCCTCTGGGCCGGTCTCTTTTCCCGGGCCAGTCGTGCAAAGTTTGATCTCACAGGACCATGGGCTACATCAGGGGCCTCGTTTGCAGAGTCCTTGATGATGCTGTCAAAACGTTTTCGCCATGCAGGATCGACACTATTGGGATCCTGTAGATAACGTTCGTAAAGATCCTCAATAAAGGCGGCATTACCGCCGGAGAGGGCAGATGTTGTACGTAGCAACTCCAGAAGTGCGCTCATTTGGATGATCGGCCTATTATTTGTGGTTGGGAGAGCGATTAGGGGGATAGTAGCATACGAGACACTTTTTTAAAGTGTTTTTGTGTGATTAGTACGAATATCCAAAAAAAAGCGAAATTTTGTGCAATCGCACAATTGAGCCGATCCGGGTAGATTGAACTAAATCACACTTATTCATGGAGTTAGGGTTTTTGTCTCCGTGCAGCGCTATACTTCATCTGAGCATCAGAAAAACCTCTGATCCAAATTCTAAACAAGCTACTTTATGCCGCATTCGGGAAAAAATGAGAAAAAAAAATGGGCGCGCCTTTCGGTCAGTTCGCTGGAGGCGGATGTTGCTTATTTTGATGCCCGACTGGCTATGCTCGGCCAGCATAAGGAGAGTTATTATCAGCTTGCTCAGTATCGGGCCTATTCTGAGTTGGAGCGTGTTCTGAAAGAGATCTTAGGTCGTTTACAGGCCAGGCCCGTCATAAAACCTACAGCTGCCACCAGCAGTACCGAGGCCGTGCCTGGCATCGAAGTCTGTGAAGAGTCTGGTTCTTCCCCCCTCAATCAGGTCTTTGCAGAGGCTGAGGATGCAGCCAGGAAGCAAGAGTCGGAAGGCTGAATCTGTATTAGCCTGAGTATGACGCTGACGTGAACAATAATGGAGTGGACCGCTCCAGACGCCCCATCCTGAAATAACCTCTCTTGTTATCCGGTCGTCTATGTGGAATGCGATCGATGATGGCGCCCCCGACACGATTCGAACGTGTGACCTTCCCCTTAGGAGGGGGACGCTCTATCCAGCTGAGCTACGGGGGCTTGTCAAGCCTGTCTAAACTTGTCGGCCGGCATTTTAGCATTTTCATCGGGGCAGTTGGCAACTTTACTGTTTGCAAGCCACCCTGCTATTTATAACTTCTGGGCAGCTCATCGTTCAGGCGGCATAATGAACACACAGTTGTATGAGGCTTAAGCTATGTTGGATACCGTTCATCTTCTTTCACCCACCACCTTTCCTGCCATTACACGAGGCCGATTGGAAACGGTGCAGATCAATCTGGGTTATCGTTGCAATCAGACCTGCAAGCATTGCCATGTCAATGCCGGACCAACGCGAACCGAGATGATGGATAAAGAGACGATTGATCAGGTGCTGATGTTTATCCAGAAGCAAAAGATAAAGACAATCGATCTTACAGGCGGCGCCCCTGAACTCAATGAGCATTTTTACTATTTGGTAAAAGCAGCCCGTGAACTGGGTGTGACGGTGCTGGATCGATGTAATCTGTCGATACTGGAGGAGCCGGGACAGGAGCAGTTGGCCGCTTTCCTCGCTGAACAGTCTGTTGATGTTGTGGCGTCGCTGCCTTGTTATCTTCAGGAGAATGTTGATGAGCAGCGCGGTAAGGGTGTCTATGATGCGAGTGTGCGTGGGCTGAAGCTTCTGAATACCTTTGGTTACGGAAAAGAGGGGAGTGGATTAATCCTTAATCTGGTTTACAACCCCTTGGGCCCTGCTTTACCTCCAGCACAAAATATACTGGAGGCCGATTATAAAAAGCGGCTGATGGAGGATCATGGCATCGAGTTTAACCAGCTTTTTACCATTACGAATATGCCCATCAGTCGTTTTGGCAGTACGCTTTTATCGAAAGGCGAATTCAGTGGTTATATGACACTGTTGAAAAGTGCCTACAGTAGCGACAATCTAAAGACGGTTATGTGTCGTAACCTGCTGAGTGTTGACTGGCAGGGTTTCATCTATGACTGTGATTTTAACCAAATGCTTGATATGCCGATTGCTAATGGTGCAGAGGCTAAAACCCATATCACTGACATCATGACCTCGACACTCGATGGGCGGGGCATCAGAATTGCCGAGCACTGTTATGGTTGCACTGCCGGTCAGGGGAGTAGTTGCGGTGGTGCGTTGAGTGAGTGATGTTATCCAAGCTGTCGATCATAATACCTTGTCTTAATGAAGAAGCGGTCATTCGGCCGCTCCTTTTGTCACTCCAGTCCGCCCGTGAAAGGGGTGTTGAGTTGGTTGTGGTGGATGGCGGGAGTAAGGACAGTACCGTGCAGGTTGTTGGCTCACTGGTTGACGAGGTGCTGGTCACTACACCTGGTCGTGCCTGTCAGATGAATGCGGGTGCCCTGGTGGCCAAGGGGGATGTGTTGTGGTTTCTGCATGCGGATAGTGGTGTGAAGGATGAATACCCAGCGCTTCTCCTCAATGCATTGGTTGACTCATCTGCATCATGGGGGCGATTTGATGTGACCCTTTCCGGCAGTCAGAAGTTGCTGCGCGTTATTGAGTTCATGATGAATTGGCGTTCAAGGTTGACGGGTATCGTCACGGGTGACCAAGGGGTGTTCATCAAGAAATCACTGTTTCAACAGGTGGGCGGTTTCCCGGATCTTCCATTGATGGAAGACATACAGCTCAGCACTTTGCTCAGAAAAAAACATGCTCGTCCTCTCGCCTTGAGAGAGCGGCTGATCACGTCCAGTCGGCGTTGGGAGCAGGTGGGTATTGTTCGCACCGTATTGCTTATGTGGCGTTTGCGCCTGGCATTCTTCTTCGGTGTGGATGCTAATCAGCTAGCCCGGCGCTATCGATAATGCAATTTCCTGATAGCCGGATTCTGCTCTTTGCCAAGGCGCCTGAGCCAGGGCAGGTAAAGACGCGCCTGATTCCTGCCATTGGCCCTCAGCAGGCGGCCCATCTCTATGCGGAACTCTTGAAGGGTGTGCTTGAGCGCTTGTCTGGATTGGCGCCGCTACAACTCTGGTGCGCGCCTGATACACGACATCCCCTGTTTCGTCGGGCGGCGGAGGCATCTTCAACAACACTGCATCAGCAATCACAAGGTGATCTGGGGGAGCGCATGGCCGACGCTGCCAGACATGCGTTGAAAGAGGCTCGAAGTGTGTTACTGATCGGCGGTGATTGTCCTGTTCTTGAGCGAGCGCATCTTGAACAGGCACTGAGTTGGTTGGATGAAGGGGCGGACGCGGCATTGGGGCCAGCAGAAGATGGTGGCTACGTGCTGCTTGGTTTTCGGCATTATGCGGCAACGCTTTTTGAGCATATTCCCTGGGGAACCGATCTGGTTTGTCGTTTAACCCGTCAGCGTCTCAGTTCGCTGGATTGGTCTTGGCGCGAACTGGATCCACTCTGGGATGTGGATAGAGTAGAGGATTTACTCCGCTATCAGGAGTTCGGTCGAAAACCGTCATAGGCCGATCAAGCCTTTGCGAGTGAGTGTCCAGAGTGAGCCTTGTATTGCTCTCCTTTTGATCCATAGGTGCTGCCGACATTGCTGGTGCGTCCACAGAGTATATCCAGTGCCTGTTTATTATGGCGCTGGCTGAGTGCCACGATACCGCCATTGATCTCGTTCTGCTCATGTAGCTTGATGGCTGTTTGGCTCAGTCTTTCCCATAGTTTGGCAGATCGGATACTGGGGTTTTGCTTTATCAGGTTGATGGTGCCAGCTGAACCTGTCGCCAAATTCTGTTGTGACAGCCACTTGTCCCGCTGCTGCATGCAATCCCACATCTGACGCATGCCGCTCTTTTTCTCATTGCTGATGGCCTGAATCTGTTCAACATCGTTGGCTCTCAGTGCGCTGTTTTCCCGCGCCACAATCTCCAGAAGGGCGTCTGCACAGATCTGTTCTGCCTGTAGCAGATGCTCGAGTTGACTCTGTAATTCAGCCGTCAGTTTCATCGGTTACTCCTTCTTATCCATTTTCGCAAACTCGCGTTCTTGAGTTAGCAGGTTTTCAGCGGCCTCTTCCGGTTCAAAAACAAAATTGCCGGAGGCCAGTGAGCGTTGAATATCTGATATATGTTGTGTGTCTGCTATCGGCAGACTGGCGATCTGCGCTTCAAGCTCCCGCAGTCTTGTCGCCGACACCGTTATACTGACGGTGTCATTACCGGAAGCGCTGGCTTTTCCCGCAGAGGCAGCGCCTCCCGTTTGCGGTTTTTCTGTTGCCCTGGTTTGTCCACTGTCACCCGTGCTTATGGAGTGTCCTGACGAACCTTTAATCTTCATGCTCATTACATCACCTTATAAAAAGTTCCCATCAGCGTATCGGCCATCCAGCTGCAACCTTTAATAGGACAGATGGACTTCTGATGTGGCAAAAGCCGAGGCCGTTCACACTTCTGGACACCCCAATTCAGGTGGCGGCCTGGACAATACCAGGTGAGATAACAGTGACCTCGATGCGCCGACTGGAGCTGCTGTTCTCTACTTTAATGCGTTCACCGATAGCACCATTACCAAGGGCTTTACCCTGCATGCGTACCTGCAAGGAGCCAATATTGGCAAGAATGATGACCTGACTGCCTTTCTTAACGGCATGCTGAATGGTTAGTTGTGAGGGGGTCAGGACATTGTCACTGTGAACGGTGCGCTTCAATTTCTTGCCTATCACCTGTTGCTCTGTTGTGAGATAGCCTCTGTGGAGTCGGGCAACATCACGAATTTCCGTCTTAAAATCGGCGGCTGTCAGAATGGTGCCTCGGCTCAACTCTCGGCTGGCTACCAATACGGCCTTCTCAATAGTAAGGCTTACCGGTACATAAAGTGTCCATCTGTGACTGCCATTGCAACGAATGCCGACCGTTACCTTGGCGCTGTTTTTTCGGTGATAGGGGGTAAAGCTCTCAAGTGCCTGGTCGCACTGTGCCAGACGCAGGCGACTGTCGAGACGGCCTGGAACGGCGGTGATACCCCTGGTGTCATCAAGTGAATCCAGGACATGCGTTTCAGCGGCATCCAGTATGCTTGAGTGGGATTGGTGCCCGGTCGCCT
>JAPHUG010000286.1 GCA_026197195.1 Sedimenticola sp. | reverse complement strand
TTCACACCGCAAGGCTATGTTTCGTAACATGACCTGCTCACTGTTGCGTCATGAGCTGATCAAAACAACATTACCGAAGGCTAAAGAGCTGCGTAAAGTGGCTGAGCCTATTATTACCTTGTCGAAAAATGACAGCGTAGCCAAGCGTCGCCTGGCATTCGATCGTCTGCGTGATGATGAGGTAGTAGGCAAGCTGTTCACAGAAATTGGTCCGCGTTATAAAGAGCGTCCAGGTGGTTACCTGCGTATCCTCAAATGCGGCTATCGTCCAGGTGACAAGGCGCCGATGGCCTATGTTGAACTGGTCGATCGTCCAGACGTTGAAGTAGAGGCTGTTGAGGCTGAGTAAGGTCTGGAACAATAAATAAAAAAACCGAGCTTTGTTGCTCGGTTTTTTTATGCCTGCTATTTGATCTACACTGTAACTTAAGTTCCCTGGTGATATGGCATGGCAAACGGACCCTCATTGATCGCATTATTTACTGATTTTGGTGTTGGCAGTCATTATCTGGGTCAGGTCAAGGCTCGATTACTGGGTGAGGGGGTTACCCTGCCTATCATTGATCTTTGTTCAGATGCTCCGGTTTTTGATCCGCGCTCTTCCGCCTATCTTTTAGCCTCTTTTCTCGAGTACCTGCCTGAATATTCGATTGTTCTGGCGGTTGTTGATCCTGGTGTGGGTAGTGCCCGTCGTGCAATCTTGGCGCAAATGGATGGTCATTGGGTTTTAGCTCCAGATAACGGGCTTTTATCCATCGCCTTAAAGCGTTCTGAGTGTGTCTCTTTACAGACGATATTACTTGATCTGCCGCATCGCTCTCGAACCTTTGATGGTCGTGATTACTTTGCTCCGGCTGCCGCTCGGCTCTGTCAATGCCTGCCCCTGCCGGGCGAAATCATGAGTCCTGAGCATATGGTTGGTTATGATTGGCCGGATCGTAGCCTGGCTATTATCTACATCGACCATTATGGCAATGCGGTGTCCGGTTTGTTCGGAGAGATGCTTTCCCCAAACCAGAAGATTGTGCTGAATGGTATCAGGATTAATTACGCTGAAACATTCTCTTCTGTCAATAAAGGTACGGCGTTCTGGTATGTTAATGCCAATAATCTGATTGAAATCGCAGTAAACAGTGGCAGTGCAGCAGAGAAATACGCTTTAACAATTGGATCGCCCTTAGAAATTGAACGCTAATAACGTTAGTTACATTATTCCTTGTTTGGTTAGGTTTTTAATAGGGCTTTCAGGTAGTGACCGGTGTATGAGGCATCGGATTCAGCAATCATCTCTGGACTGCCCTGGGCGATGATCTCGCCCCCTTTATTTCCACCCTCTGGTCCCATGTCGATTATCCAGTCAGCTGTTTTGATCACATCAAGGTTGTGCTCAATAACTACAACGGTGTTGCCATGGTCACGTAAGCGATGAAGCACCTCAAGGAGGTGTTTAACATCATGAAAATGCAGGCCAGTGGTGGGCTCGTCAAGAATATAGAGGGTGTTACCTGTATCTCGCTTGGACAGTTCGCGGGACAGCTTGACCCGTTGCGCCTCGCCTCCTGATAACGTTGTCGCGTTCTGTCCTAGTGTGATGTAGGAGAGTCCAACATCAATGAGTGTCTGTAGTTTGCGTTTTAAGGCCGGTATGGCATCAAAAAATTCCAGCGCGTCTTCGATGGTTAGGTCAAGGACTTCACTGATTGTCTTACCCTTGTACTTAATCTCCAAGGTCTCTCTGTTGTAGCGTGAGCCTTTGCAGATATCACACTGTACATAGATATCCGGAAGAAAGTGCATCTCAACCTTAATGACCCCGTCACCACGGCAGGCTTCACAACGGCCGCCTTTGACATTAAAACTGAAGCGCCCGGGTGTATAGCCACGTGAGCGTGCCTCATGGGTGCCGGCGAAGAGTTCTCTAATTGGAGTAAAGATCCCGGTATAGGTCGCCGGGTTGGATCGCGGTGTGCGGCCGATAGGACTTTGGTCTATATCAACCACTTTATCAAAATGGTCCAGGCCTATGATTTTGTCGTGTGGTGCCGGGTCGAGGCTGGCGCGGTTGAGCTGGGTCGCGGCCAATGGGTAGAGCGTATCATTGATCAGGGTAGACTTACCCGAACCGGACACGCCGGTGACACAGGTGAACAGGCCAGCTGATAGATTCAGGTCGACGGCTTTCAGGTTATTGCCGGATGCCCCTTTGATAGTGAGTATGCGTTCATTATTAAAAGGCTGACGCTGTTTTGGGATGTCTATTTTACGCTGGCGAGAGAGATACTGGCCGGTCAGGGAGTCCTTGTTTGCTGCGATCTGTTTTGCCGTTCCTTGTGCAATGATTTGTCCGCCATGCACACCGGCGCCTGGGCCGATATCCACCACGTGATCAGCTGAATTGATGGCATCTTCATCGTGTTCGACAACAATCACGGTGTTGCCAAGATCACGCAGGTAGGTCAAGGTCTTAAGCAGTCGTTCATTGTCTCTTTGGTGTAGGCCAATCGAGGGCTCATCGAGGATGTACATGACCCCGACCAGCCCCGCACCGATCTGGCTGGCGAGACGAATGCGCTGAGCTTCACCACCCGAGAGGGTCTCTGCACTTCTATCCAGGGTTAAGTAATCAAGCCCCACATTAACGAGAAACTCCAGTCGTTGTGAGATTTCATTTATGACCTTGGAAGCGATCTTGCCTTGCTTGCCAGGCAGGTCAAGGCCCTGAAAAAACTCCCAGCAGTTACCAACGGCCCGTTGTGTAATATCAGGTAATGTCTGGTCCTGTATAAAGACATTTCGAGCGGCCTCTGTGAGGCGTGTGCCGTTGCAGGAAGAGCAAGAGTGGTTGGAGATATAGCGCGCCAACTCCTCCCGGACAGCGTTTGATTCAGTCTCCCTGTAGCGGCGCTCCATATTAGGGATGATGCCCTCAAACGGGTGGGTGTTGGTGCTGTTACGCCCACGTTCATTGAAATAGGTAAAGGTAATCTTCTCTTTACCACTACCAAAGAGAATCGTCTCCTGAATCTTGCTGGGCAGATCTTCCCAATGAGTCTCCACATCAAATTTGTAATGCTTACCTAGAGAGCTGATAAGTTGGAAGTAGTAGGCGTTTCTCCGATCCCATCCACGTACGGCACCGGCGGCGAGACTGAGATGTGGATGTGCAACCACCCTGGCGGGATCAAAGAACTGTTCAATCCCGAGCCCATCACAGGTTGGGCATGCACCAACAGGATTGTTGAATGAAAAGAGCCTTGGTTCCAGTTCAGGCAGGCTGTAACCGCACTCTGGACAGGCAAAGTTGGCAGAAAAGACCAGCTCCTTATTGTCACTTTTCTCCATCGAGGCGACTCTTGCCAGGCCGCCTGATAAACCGAGCGTCGTTTCAAACGATTCTGCCAGCCTCAGGGATAGATCTTCACGCACCTTGAAGCGGTCAACGACGGCTTCAATCGTGTGCTTTTTATGTAATTCCAGTTCGGGCGGTTGGTCAAGTTCGTATATCTCGCCGTCAATACGGGCCCGGATAAAGCCCTGGGCATTCAGTTCCCGCAGTAATTTGTGGTGTTCGCCCTTGCGATCTGAAACTACAGGTGCCAGTAGCATCAGTTTGGTGCCCTCTTCAAGGCTAAGCACCTGATCCACCATCTGAGAAATGGTCTGTGCCTCCAGCCTGCAGCCGTGTTTGGGGCAGCAAGGGGTACCGGCGCGAGCGAAGAGCAAGCGCAGGTAGTCATAAATCTCTGTAATTGTTCCAACCGTTGACCTCGGGTTGTGCGAGGTGGTTTTTTGTTCAATGGAGATGGCTGGAGAGAGCCCTTCTATGTGATCAATATCGGGCTTTTCCATCATGGATAGGAATTGCCGCGCATAGGCTGAAAGCGACTCGACATAGCGTCGTTGTCCCTCTGCATAGATCGTATCAAAGGCCAGTGATGACTTACCTGAGCCGGAAAGCCCGGTGATGACAATCAGTCGATCACGGGGAAGATCCAGATCGATATTTTTCAGGTTGTGGGTGCGGGCCCCTCGAATACGTATTGTGTCCATCTACATACCAGCCAATTAGCGAACCTGATACTATACGCTGTCTTGTTGTTGCGAGCCAAACAAACAGG
>JAPHUG010000092.1 GCA_026197195.1 Sedimenticola sp. | reverse complement strand
TTCTCCGCGGCTTGTCGTGCCGCCTCTTCCGGGTTCTGGAACATGGGGCCGATATCCACATCGAAACCCAGATCCGCATAGGCGGTCGCAATCACCTTGGCTCCCCGATCATGCCCGTCCTGGCCCATCTTGACCACTAGCATACGGGGACGCCTCCCCTGTTCTTCGGCAAATGCCGCGATCTCCTGTTTGATCTGGGCGAAACCTTCATCACCCTCATAGGCCGAGCCATAAACACCGGATACTGACCGGGTAATCGCCTTGTGTCGATTATAGACAGACTCCAGCGCATCCGAGATCTCACCCACCGTCGCCCGGGCACGGGCCGCATCCACTGCCAGCGCCAGCAGGTTACCACTGCCCTCTTTGGCCCCCTGGATCAGCGCATCAAGCGCGGCTTTATGGGCCTGCTCATCACGGCTGTCACGAATTCGTTGCAGACGGGCCACCTGTGCCTCACGCACGGCGGTATTATCAATATCCAGCACATCAATCTCAGGCTCTTCTGCCAACTGGTATTTATTGACCCCGACAATCACCTCTTCACCGCGATCGATGCGGGCCTGGCGCAGTGCCGCGGCCTCTTCGATGCGTAGCTTGGGCATGCCGGACTCAACGGCCTTGGTCATGCCACCCAGCGCCTCAACCTCATCGATCAGCTTACGGGCCTCTTCCACCATGGAGTTGGTCAGGCTTTCCACATAATAGGAACCTGCCAGGGGGTCCACCACCTTGGTGATACCGGTCTCTTCCTGAATGACCAGCTGGGTATTACGGGCAATACGTGCCGAATTATCGGTGGGCAGAGCAAGCGCTTCATCAAAGGCGTTGGTGTGCAGTGATTGGGTCCCACCCAATACCGCGGCCATCGCCTCAATGGTGGTACGCATGACATTGTTGTAGGGATCTTTCGCTGTCAGACTGACGCCCGATGTCTGGCAGTGGGTGCGCAGCATCTTGGAACGCTCATCTTTCGGCTGGAAATGCTTCTCCATCAGTTCGGCCCACAACAAGCGTGCGGCACGCAGTTTGGAAGCCTCCATAAAGAAGTTCATACCGATGGCAAAGAAGAAAGAGAGACGGGGTGCAAACTGATCCACATCCAACCCTTTTGCCAGGGCCGCACGTACATACTCCAGGCCATCCGCGATGGTAAAGGCCAGCTCTTGCACCAGGGTCGAACCCGCCTCCTGCATGTGGTAGCCAGAGATCGAGATCGAATTAAACTTGGGCATATTCTCCGCCGTATAGGCGATGATATCGGCCACGATCCGCATGGAGGGCTCGGGTGGATAGATGTAGGTATTACGCACCATGAACTCTTTCAGGATGTCGTTCTGCAGGGTGCCAGCCAGCTGTGCCGGTGCGACACCTTGCTCTTCAGCCGCCACGATATAGCTAGCCATGACGGGCAACACCGCGCCGTTCATGGTCATGGAGACCGATACCTTATCCAGCGGAATGCTGTCGAACAGGATCTTCATGTCTTCGACTGAATCAATCGCCACGCCGGCCTTACCCACATCACCCAGCACCCGCGGGTGATCGGAGTCATAGCCGCGATGGGTCGCCAGGTCGAACGCCACCGACAGCCCCTGCTGACCTGCGGCCAGGTTCCGCTTGTAGAAGGCGTTGGACTCTTCCGCCGTCGAAAAACCCGCATACTGGCGTACGGTCCAGGGACGACCCGCATACATGGTGGCACGTGGCCCTCGCATGAAGGGGGCAAACCCCGGCAGACTGTCACAATTTTCCAGGCCGGCAAGATCAGCCGCCGTGTAGAGTGGCTTGATCTGGATACCTTCGGGTGTGTCCCAGTTCAGTGCATCCAGAGGGCGTCCGCGAAGTTCCTTTTCAGCCTGTTTTTTCCACGCTTCCAGGGTTGGTTTTGGCGTATCGGCCATGGCAAATAACTCCTGAACAGAGGCGCAGTGCGCCTCTGTCTGATCATCGACCGGCGGCTATCGTCCGCCGGAGCTTTATACTACTTGACTGAAACTCAGTGCTTCTGTGCGTAACCGATGCGAATCAGTGCCTCGGTAATCTCATCCAGAATGACGGGATCATCAATCGTGGCAGGCATTTTGTACTCCTGACCATCGGCAATCTTCTTCATGGTGCCACGAAGGATTTTGCCAGAGCGGGTCTTCGGCAGACGCTCAACCACAACCACTTTTTTGAAGGCGGCAACCGGACCGATCTTCTGGCGTACCAGGGCAACCAACTCACCGACGACATCCTCTTCCGGACGGTCGACACCGGCCTTTAGTACCACCAGACCAACAGGCAACTCACCTTTCAGCTGATCGGCCGCGCCAATCACACCACACTCGGCCACGTCCGGATGCGAAGCCAAGACCTCCTCCATACCGCCCGTAGAGAGGCGATGACCCGCCACATTGATGATGTCGTCGATACGACTCATGATCCAGAGATAACCGTCGGCGTCCTTGTAGCCCGCATCGCCGGTCAGGTAGTAGCCATCATTGGCACTCAGATAGGATTCAACAAAACGGTCATCATTCTGCCACAGGGTAGGCAGACAACCGGGAGGCATCGGCAACTTGACCATAATGCGACCAATCTCACCCGCCGCCTCTTCATTGCCGTTCTCATCCAGGATGCGAACGTCATAGCCCGGCACACAGACCGTCGGTGAACCCGGCTTGACCGGTAACTCTTCGATACCCAGACAGTTGGCCGCAATACCCCAGCCTGTCTCTGTCTGCCACCAGTGATCAATGACAGGAACCGCCAGTTGTTTCTGTGCCCACTCCAGGGTGTCAGGATCACAACGCTCTCCCGCCAGAAACAGCGCCTCAAAGCCGGACATATCGTATTTCTTCAGATACTCGGCCTCCGGATCTTCACGGCGAATGGCCCGGAATGCGGTCGGCGCGGTAAATAGCGTCTTTACCTTGTGCTCGGAGATCACGCGCCAGAAAGCGCCCGGATCCGGCGTACCAATCGGCTTTCCTTCATACAGGATTGTGGTGGCACCCTGTAACAAGGGGGCATAGACGATGTAGGAGTGGCCCACAACCCAGCCCACGTCGGACGCCGCCCAGAACACATCGCCTGGATCGACGTTGTAGATATTTTTCATGCTCCACTTCATGGCAACGGCATGGCCGCCATTGTCACGCACAACCCCTTTTGGCACACCGGTAGTACCCGAGGTGTAGAGGATATAGAGCGGATCGGTAGCCAGCACAGAGACACAATCGGCTGGGGTTGCAGCCGCAGCGGCCGACGCCCAGTCCACATCACGCCCGTCTTGCATAGCCGCCGTAGCCTGTGGCCGCTGATAGATGACGGTGTGGTCTGGTTTGTGCGATGAGAGTTCTATCGCTTCATCCAGCAACGGTTTGTATTCAATAACCCGGCTCCCCTCAATGCCGCAGGAAGCTGAAACCATGACCTTCGGTTTGGCATCATCAATACGGGTCGCCAGCTCTTTGGAAGCGAAACCACCGAACACAACCGAGTGGATAGCGCCAATACGGGCACAGGCCAACATGGCAATGGCCGCTTCCGGGATCATAGGCATATAGACAATGACCCGATCACCCTTAACCACGCCTTGATCACGCAGTACGCCGGCAAACTTGGCAACCGCATCACGCAACTCGCTATAGGTGTAGGTCTGCTGGGATCCGGTTACCGGACTGTCATAGATCAATGCAGCCTGATCAGCACGTCCATTATCGACATGTCGATCAAGGGCGTTGTAGCAGGTGTTCATCTCACCGCCGGCAAACCAGCGATAAAAAGGCTTATTGCTCTCATCGAGCACCTTCTCGAACGGCTTGTACCAGTCAATTGCCGCCGCCTGCTCACCCCAAAAACCTTCAGGATCTTCCATTGAACGCGCATAGATCTCTTCGTAGCTCATAAGTCTCTTCCACTGTTGGTGGTCATTACTCAGCCTGAGGCAACCTCAGACCATGCCTGGA
>JAPHUG010000161.1 GCA_026197195.1 Sedimenticola sp. | reverse complement strand
TCATCCCCAGCTTGCGGGGTGATCTGCTCAGCCGGCCCGTGGGTGAGGTGGTCAAAGAGGCGGAGAATCTGGTGGATGCCGGTGTGCGAGAGCTGTTGGTCGTTTCGCAGGATACCAGCGCCTATGGGTTGGATCTGAAATACCGGACTGATCTGGTGGGCGATCGTCTGCTGAAGACCCGCCTCAAGGAGTTGTCCCAGGCGCTGGGTGAGTTGCAGGCCTGGATCAGGATGCACTATGTCTATCCCTATCCCAGTGTGGATGATCTTATCCCCCTAATGGCAGAGGGGACCATCCTGCCCTATCTGGATATGCCGCTACAGCATGCCAACCGGCGAATCCTCAAGGCGATGCAACGTCCGGCGGCTAGTGAAAAGGTGTTGCAGCGTATCCGCCGCTGGCGGGAGATCTGTCCCGACTTGACCCTGCGCAGCACTTTTATAGTGGGTTTCCCGGGTGAAACGGAAGAGGACTTTCTGGAGTTACTTGATTTTCTTCAGGAGGCACAACTGGATCGTGTGGGTTGTTTTGCTTACTCACCCGTTGAGGGTGCTACGGCTAATGAGTTACCTGATGCTGTACCCGAGTCTCTCAAGCAGGAGCGCCTGGCTCGATTTATGGAAGTTCAGGAAGCGATCAGCAGAGAGCGACTGACCCAGAAAATGGGCAAGAAAATGATTGTGCTGGTGGATGGTGTGACGGAGGAGAGTGTCATCGCCAGGAGTGAGGCCGATGCACCGGAGATCGATGGCAATGTACTGATTGCAGGTGGTTGGGATCTGGAGCCGGGAGATTTTGTTGAGGTGAAGGTCACCGGCTCAGACGCACATGATCTGTACGCTGAACCGGTTTTGTAAAGCAACTTAGGCGCTTTTCACACCCAGTGCCTTGAGGATATTGCCCAGCGGACAGAAACCGGTGAAGGCAGACTGGAACAGGTTGATACCGACAAAGGCGGTGAACCAGTGCCAGTTGGTGTTGTGAAAAATGGGGCTCTGTTCCCATCCCAGTGCCAGGCTTAAAAGGATGAAGAAGCCGGCAAAGGCGAGAATCATACGATCGACTGTCATGTTAACTCCCTCTAAAATCGCTAGATGTTCAGGCAGAAAGGATGTTCGACCTGGATTTTGAGTGAGATATTAGCATATTCTAATATATTGTCAATTGATGACTGGGGTGATATGGCGTGAATTCACTGATTGAAAACCACACCCGGTTAATTCAGTCGCTCCGCCATGGGGCGGTCTGGCCGGAAGGTAAGGGGCCGGATCAGGTGATCGAAACCCACATCTCGACCGTCTTGCTGGTGGGTGACTACGCCTACAAGATCAAAAAGCCGCTGGATCTCGGCTTTCTTGATTTCTCTACCCTGACACGGCGTCATCACTTCTGTCAGGAGGAGGTGCGATTGAACGGGCGATTGGCCCCGGATATCTATCTCGACGTTATTCCGATAACCGGATCAGTGGAATCGCCGCGGCCTTTTGGTGAGGGCGAGGCGATTAACTATGCTGTGCGTATGCGCCGTTTTGATCAGGCGGGGTTGCTGGCAGCGCATCCTGAACTACTCAGCCGAGATCAAATTGACTGCCTGGCCGATCAGCTGGTCTCGTTTCATGAGTCGATTGCCGTCGCAGGAGCAGAAACCCCCTTCGGTGATCCGGCTGTTGTGGCCCAGCCGATGTGGGAGAATTTTTCACAGCTTCGCGGGTTACTGGATGATCCCACACTGCTCGACAGCTTGAAGGTGGTTGAGCAATGGACGGAGGCCCAGGCTGTGCGTCTCTCTCCGATACTGAAGCAAAGAAAAGCCGCCGGTTTTATTCGTGAGTGTCACGGTGATCTTCATTTGGGCAATATCGCACTTGAAGGCGACCGTCTGTTAATTTTTGACGGAATTGAGTTTAACCCTGACCTGCGCTGGATTGATGTCATCAGCGAGCTGGCCTTTCTGTTGATGGATCTGGATGAAAAGGGATTGCGTGCTCTAGCCCAGCGGTTGCTGAATCGCTACCTGGAGCTGAGTGGCGACTATGCGGCCTTGCCCCTGCTGCGATTTTATCAGGTCTACCGGGCGATGGTGCGGGCCAAGGTGACCGCTATTCGTCTGAATCAGCAGCTGGAACCTGCGGCGCAGCCGCCCTTGAAGAGAGCGCTGACGCAATACCTCGATCTGGCGATGAGCTATATGGCCCCGCAAGCGACCGGACTTATCATTACACAGGGGCTTTCGGGTTCCGGCAAAAGCACCCATACTCAGGTTTGTCTAGAAACACTGCCTGCAATCAGGATCCGTTCCGATGTCGAGCGCCGCCGATTGGCTGGGCTTGCCCCTTCACAGCCCAGTGATTCCGATATTGATGCTGGGATCTATCAGGCCGCCTTTACCCAGAAGACCTATCAACATCTGTTAGCGCTTGCCAGGTTGATTATTGATGCCGGGTGGGTCGCGATTGTAGATGCCACCTTCTTGCGTAAGCGTGACAGAGCATGTTTCAGGCAGTTGGCTGAGGCGAAGCATCTACCCTTTCTGATTCTTGAGTTTAAGCTGTCTGAAGAGGAGTTGAGAGCGCGAATTATTAGACGGCAGGAACAGGGACTGGATCCCTCTGAAGCGACAGTTGAAGTGTTGGAGAAACAGATTCAAACCGTGCAGCCAGTGTCAGGAGAAGAGCAGCAGGATGCGCTACTGATAGTGAGTGACCACTTACCCATGGAGCAAATAGCTGCCCGGATAGAGGGCGTCAGCTTGTCCCGTGAAACCTAAATCAGGTCGGTATCTTCGTGTGAATAGGCGGGTGCGCAGCAGCAGAGCAGTACCAGATCCTCATTGCCTGTATTGGTGATAGCGTGTGGGGTTCCCGGAGGTATGAGAACGGTATCACCAGGCGCGACGCGGAATTTTGTCTCACCCCATTGCATCTCACCAGTTCCCTGGGTGATGTGATAAAGCTCTTCTGATTTCAGGTGCCGGTGCAAGTGAGTGGTTACTCCGGCTGGAACAACAGCCTCAGCCAGGCTCTGGTTTTTTGCTCCGTGTGAAAGCGGGTGCATCAGCTCGCGGATCAGAGAACCGTCTTTTGTCTGGTAGCACTTTATCTCATCGCGGCGGGTTTTCACTGTTGGGGTACTCGCTGAGCCGCTTCCCGTATGACGTCAGGTGTGGCCCCGGCCCGATGGGCATTTTCGCTGATATGGCGGCGCCAGGAGCGGGCGCGAGGTTGGCCCTGAAACAGTCCCAGGATGTGGCGGCTGATCCGATTAACCGGCGCGCCCTTGGCATGTTGCGCCTCAGCGAAGGGCATTAGCTGTTCAATAATCTGATGGCGGCTGGGAATGGGGTGGTCATCGCCGTAGAAGAGCCGGTCGGCCTCCGCCAATAGCCAGGGATTTTGATAGGCCTCACGACCGATCATCACCCCATCGACATGCTCCAACTGCTCCTGGGCCTGCTCCAGCGTGGTGATTCCGCCATTGATAATGATCTCAAGATGGGGAAAATCCTGTTTGATTTGATGCACGACGTCATAGCGCAGCGGAGGGATCTCCCTGTTCTCTTTCGGGCTCAAGCCGCTCAACCAAGCCTTGCGGGCATGAATGATAAAGGTGCTGCAACCAGCCTCACTCACGGTCGAGACAAAATTAACCAGTGCCTCATAGCTGTCCAGATCATCAATGCCAATACGGTGTTTGACGGTCACCGGCAGCGATGTGGCATCACGCATGGCCGCCACGCCCTCTGCCACCACTTGTGGTGCGGCCATCAAGCAGGCACCGAACATACCGGATTGCACTCGATCTGACGGGCAACCGACATTCAGGTTCACCTCGTCATAGCCCCACTGTTCAGCCAGTTTAGCGCAGGCCGCCAGGTCGGACGGGTTGCTTCCACCAAGCTGTAGAGCAACCGGATGCTCAAGGGGATCAAAATCCAGATGCCGATGCTGGTCGCCGTGCAACAGAGCACCCGTCGTCACCATTTCAGTATAGAGCAGGGTATGTTTGGATATCAGGCGCAGAAAGTACCGGCAGTAGCGGTCGGTCCAATCGAGCATGGGGGCGATGGAGAGTGTGCGGTTGATCATGGCCAGGCTGGTGCATTAGTGGAAACCGCTATGTTAGCCATTTTTCCGCTTCTTGCCCAATTCAGCCCTGTTGTGTGTCTTATGTAAGGAGGAGAGCTCTTTCAATAAGGCGTTTTCAGAGCATAAAGACCGAACGCCCTGTTTGAGGGCGTTCGGGTCATTCAGAGCGTAGTTAAGAGCGATTCAGAATTATGAGTCTTTGTCTTTTTTCTCTTCACTTTCACTCTTGATAGAGTCCAGGCAATCTTTCATGAAGTCAGCCATTTCATCGGCAGGTACCGCATCTTCTTTGGCGTAGGCTTTGCAGCGCTCTTCATCCGATTGGCCATGGTTATCTGCAATTACGCTGCTGCTGGCAAAAATGGAAAGAAGTAAAACCAGCAGGCTGTAAAACGGTGCTTTTTTCATACACAGCATTCCTCAGTGTGCAATTAAAAATAGTTCCTTTTCATCTGGCCGATTGATATCAGCCAGGTAGGGATTGGGTGCGTGCTGGCGAATAGGGTTTCGGCTCAGCCGCGGGCTATTTATAGGGGATTGTTTTGTTTAAAGCGAGATAATGTTTGTTGTCGTGACGATCAAAAATAACAATCATGATTTGAGCTGTGTTGTGGTGGACCGGTGTCAGGAATACCCTGCTTTTTAGCGTGTCAGATTGCGCACATAAGACCCGGTTGCTGGTGTTCTAATAGTCCACCGTGCGCATGGTCGGCCCGGTGAACTATTAGCGTAATGTCATAAGAGTAAGCTACCAGCCTCTGTCAGACCGTAGGGTAAACGGGGTGGTTTGGTTGCCGGTATACACTTGGCGGGGTCGCCATATTTTTCCCTCATCCTGACTGTGTTGTTCATACCAGTGGGCGATCCAGCCCGGTAGTCTTCCGATGGCGAAAATGACGGTAAACATGCTGGTGGGTATACCAATGGCGCGTAGGATGATGCCACTGTAGAAATCGACATTTGGATAGAGCTTCCGTTCAATAAAGTAGCTGTCGCTAAGGGCAATGGCTTCAAGCCTTTTTGCAATTTCCAGTAGCGGGTCGTTGATGCCGAGTTTATTCAGCAGCTTTTCACAAACATCACGTAGGATAGTGGCACGGGGATCAAAGTTTCGATAGACCCGGTGTCCAAAGCCCATCAGTTTGACTGAGCTCTCTTTATTCTTTGCCAGCTCAACATACGCTTCGGGTGTCATGTTCCCGTTATGAATGGCTTCTAACATATCGATGACGGCCATGTTGGCACCGCCGTGTAGCGGTCCCCAGAGGGCGCTGACACCCGCTGCACAAGAGGCAAACAGGTTGGCACCACTGGAACCAACCATGCGTACGGTTGACGTACTACAGTTCTGCTCATGATCGGCATGTAGTATGAGTACCAGGTTCAGTGCAGTTAGAACCTCATCTTCGATGGTGTACTGTTTGTAAGGTTCTGAAAACATCATATGCAGAAAATTGGAGACATAGGGCAAAGAGGGGTCAGGGTAGTTATAGGGCAGGCCCAGTGACCGCCTGTAGGCATAGGCTGCCAGTGTTCTCACCTTACTGATCAGGCGGGCAGCAGCACGAGCAAACTGCGTTTCATCCTCCAACTCCAGGAATTCTGGATGAAAGCAGGAGAGGGTTGAGATCATGGCCGAGAGCACCGCCATCGGTGGAGCCGAGCGCGGGAAGCCGGCAAAGTGATGCTTCATGTCTTCATCAAGATTGGCATTCTTTGTCAGACTGGCACTGAATTGAGCATACTGCTCTTTATTGGGCAGCTCGCCAAAGATCAAGGCCAGTGCCACTTCAACAAAATTGGGGTTGTCCTGAAACGCCTCCAGCGGGATACCACGATAGCGAAGAATGCCTTTGTCACCATCAATAAAGGTGATGTCGCTCTGGCAGCTGCCGGTATTGCCCAGACCAGGGTCGAAGGTAATCAGCCCGCTGTCTCTCCGCAAGTTTCTAATATCAATAGCATTGTCACCTTCTGTTCCAAAGATCAGGGGTAGTTCATATTCCTTTCCCTGGACGTTTAGTGTTGCACTTTCAGACATGGTTGACTCCCTTTGGTGTCGGTAGGTAAGGGTGGATTTTGTGCTCGCCAGAAGGTGGCGTTAGCGAGCTTAATGGTGAGGCTGAAAGCGTCCCTCAGAAAGCCTTTTCTTAACAAAAAATATTGCTTGTTCCGACAAAATAATTTTGTTTTATCTTCTCTCTCGGTTGGTATAAATCTGTCGCCGCATTTTCCATCACGTGCCCAACAGGGCCAGGAGTATAAAAAGTGGGCAGAAGGCTTCGCAATGAATTGGCGGATGAGTTTGAAGAACTCAGTTTTCGTTCGCAGTCACGTAATTATAACGATCGCCGAACTAGCCGTACGGATGATTATGATGTGCCTCGTAGCCGGAGTCGGAACCGTCCAAGACGAGATCGAAAGGATTACAGTTCATACTAAGTTTTCAGCAGTGTGATCTTGTATAACGTTCGTATTTAGACTTGGTGAGGAGGCCCTCTACTCAGTAACAGACTGAAAACCTGGTTTTCATAGACGGTGATCTATCTCGCCGCACACTTTACCCTTTGTTTACTGAGAGATGGTTTCATGCTGTTATCCACTACAAAAGTCCGTTCGCTATTAGTTGGGTTGGGTATCGAACTTCGACGCCTGACCCAACTGAAACTTCTTTCCCGTGAGCCCACAACGATTGAAGTGGCAGGCGGAGGCTATGCGGTACTGTTTCGTTTTGGTGTGGTGGTGCTGTTCAATGTGCCTGCTTCCGCAGAGGCCGACTTTCTGCTTCAGATAAACCCCTTCATTACGGATCCCTTTGGATCTCCTATCGTTGAATGCCTCGATATTGAGGTGACGCCTGATTCCGCAGAACAGATGCAGGCCGGCAAGTTGATCCTGCCCGCTGCTGAAGTGCCTGTGCTTCAGATTGTGGCTGATATTCTAAGTAAGAGCCTGGTGCTGGATTATTATGAGCAGCAGGCTACGGGTGCATTTGATCGTATTGAACCACTGGCTCAGCGTATGCAGGCTGGTGGGCGTCTACCCAGGCAGGTGCATGACCTGTTATGTCATGTGGGTGAAATACTGCATATTCAGCACGGTATGGTGGCGCGCGCCCAGGTGGGTGAGAAGCCGGATGTGCTGTGGGATCACCCTGAACTGGAACGACTTTGGAAGCGGCTTGAAAATGAATACGAAATTGCTGAGCGCCAGTTGGTGCTTGAGCGTAAGCTCGACCTGATCAGTGGCACCGCGGAGACGCTGCTTGGTCTGATGTCGGACAAACGTACGCTTCGAGTTGAGTGGTATATTGTTATCCTTATTGTTATAGAGATTATTTTGACACTCTATGAACTCTTCTTCAGGCACTCGACATGACAGATGATGCCGGCGCATCAGGTTTGATTATACGGGATGCACAGCCAGATGACTTGGCCAGGTTGATCGAACTTGAAGAGCACTGTTTCGATGCCGATCGTATTTCACCCCGGCAGTTTCGTTACCTGCTAAAAAAAGGTAATGCTGCCATCCTGATTGCAGAAGAACATGGGGCTGCATTGGGTGATGTCGTTCTACTGTTTTCCCGGGCCACATCGGTGGCCCGTCTCTACTCCATTGCCGTGAGTCCCCGTGCCAGAAACCGGGGGATTGGTCACGATTTAATGAAGGCCGCTGAATCAACGGCCTGGTCACATCATCGTGCCTATTTGCGGCTGGAGGTGCGTAAGGATAATCGATCGGCCATACGCCTGTATGAGTCGCTGGGTTACCGACGTCTGGGTGAGTGCCTGGACTACTATGAAGATCACATGGATGCCTGGCGGCTAGAAAAATCACTGGCACCCGATCTCCATCCAGAACTCACCGCAGTTCCTTACTACGAGCAAAGTCTTGAATTTACCTGTGGTGCGGCATCGTTAATGATGGCGATGAAGGCGCTACAGCCGGAGGTCATATTCTCTCGTCGCTTGGAATTGCGGTTATGGCGAGAAGCGACCACGATTTTCATGACATCGGGGCATGGGGGCTGTGGGCCCTATGGCCTGGCGTTGGCTGCAGTGAACAGAGGGTTCGGTGTGGATGTTTATATCACAGGCGAGGGGACTCATCTGGGTGACTCGGTTCGTAGTGATCATAAAAAAGAGGTGATGCGGTTGGTTCAGGAAGATATGTATGAACAGCTGCAGGCGTTAGGTGTCCCAATTAACCCGTCTGGCGTCAGCGCCAAAGAGATTGATGAGTGCCTGCAGCGAAAGGGCGTTCCATTGGTACTTATCAGTTCGTGGCAGATCTATAAGGCACGGGTTCCTCACTGGGTTGTCGTAACCGGTTCCGATGACAGCTTTATCTATGTAAATGATCCCTTTGTTGACCGGGATGAAGGTGAAACACTGATTGATTCAATACACATGCCTATTTTGAAGGAGAAATTTGAAACAATGGCACGTTATGGACGCGTAGGACTGCAGGCGATGGTGGTGCTCTATCATGACTGAGCATCTGCTGCTGGTTGAAAAGGCGAGTCACAAGAAAGGATTGCTTAATGGCTATCCGGTAGTGACGGCCGCCGAGTATCTGAAAGACCCTGTCTGGCAACAAAAGCGTGGTTTGCGCATTGTTAATCTCTGTCGCTCGCAAAAATATCTGGGTGAAGGCTATTACTGTTCTTTACTGGCTGAAGCGCGAGGCCACAAGGTGATCCCCACCGTTAAAACATTGCGGGATTTGAGCCGTAAGTCGCTCTATTCATTGGAGACCGAAGACCTGGATAAACAGGTTGTGCGTATTCTTGGGCGTCGCCACAAGGGGGTGGAAACCACGTC
>JAPHUG010000208.1 GCA_026197195.1 Sedimenticola sp. | reverse complement strand
GCTCTTCCGATCTGTATCCACCACCTTACCCGTCGCATCCACGACAGCCACCTTGACGCCAGTCCGCAGCCCAGGATCAAGTCCCAGAATGGGTAAGTTACCGGCCGGAGCCGCAAGCAGAAGATCGCCCAGGTTTTGTCCGAATACCCGAATCGCCTCCTCTTCCGCAGACTCCCTCAGACGCATCTTCAGTTCCAGGTCGAGGTGGGTGAATATCTTCACTTTCCAAGCCCAGCGGACACACTCTTTTAACCAACTATCAGCCGGTCGCCCCAGCTCTTCAATTTTAAATTTACGGGCTATCAAAAGCTCACAAGGTGAAGCGCCCTGCAGGCCTTCATCGACCACGAGTTCAAGATTCAACAGTGATTCATTGCGCCCTCTGAAAAGAGCCAATGCACGGTGTGATGGTATCTTCTGCAGTGCCTCCTGGTATTCATAATAATCACTGAATTTGGCAGCCTCTCGCTCCTTCCCCTTTATCACTTGTGATTTTAAGATCCCCTCACTCCAGAGATAGTCCCTCAATTTCCCCAGAAGCTCTGCATCCTCTGCAAACAGTTCCATGAGTATCTGGCGGGCCCCATCAAGTACCCCTTTTTCATCGCTGAAACCAGACGCTTGATCAATATACTGACTTGCCTCTGAAACAGGATCTGTTTCTGGGTACTCCAGTAGTTTTAATGCCAACGGCTCCAGGCCTGCCTCTCTGGCAATCTGCGCTTTTGTTCTTCTTTTGGGTTTATAGGGAAGATAGAGATCTTCAAGACGTATTTTAGTATCTGCAGCAAGAATATCCCGTTCAAGAGATTCCGTCAGTTTACCCTGCTCTTTGATGCTGTTCAGCACCGTCCCTCGACGATCCTCTAACTCTCGAAGATAGGAGAGGCGCTCCTCAAGATTCCTTAACTGGGTATCATCAAGCCCACCGGTCTTCTCCTTTCTATACCTTGATATGAAAGGTACCGTGGCCCCCTCATCAAGTAAGTCGACTGCCGCTACAACCTGACCCAGTGAAACACTCAATTCATCGGCTATCTGACTAACAATTTTTTGCATATAAAAATAGTTCCCAGCGAGTGTCTATATTTTGAATAAACACAAAGAATAGAGCCGGGCCAAAAGGCTCGGCTAACATTGAATAAGCATAGATTTATACTACGGTTAATTCTTTCATGTGAGGAGTGGTAGCTGAATCAGACTCTACAGTTATCACCATAAACCGACATAATCACTTTCAGCTCTTCAAGGATAAGCATCTTCGCCTGCTGGGTATGATGGGAGAGTTCGTCTGGTGTTTTACCTGCTTCCAACAGTTGAATATCCCGCCTCACCTCTCTGCACCCTTTAATACAGATCGCTTCCACACTGGCATCAATACTCGTCTTATGCATGAGCAACACTACTTAACGCTTGGAAAGAATAGCTTTAATTATATAGGAACTCATGTAGCTCATGCCATAGCACCAGACATTCCATTTTTCTCAATGAAAAAGCAACCGTGATCAATTGCTATCCTATTGTTATTTCTATAATTATTGAATGAGCCGCCTAAATACACCTAATCTAAAAACAAATGTTCTCTTTTTGTTCTTCTTATGCTATCTTATAGAACATAGGAAGAACACGGAATGTTCAAACATAACCGGGCAGGCAAACCAGGAATGCGTTAGCGCTTTTTTCAGATACCCCAGGAGGACGCATGAAACCGTGTAACAACTATATAATGAAAGAACAGGTCCGCGACCTCATACCCTCGCTGATGGCATGTAACCCGACCAGACGAACATTCAAGGCTGAATCCAAGTTACACCTTTTCTCTGTCGGTGTTGTAACCTCGGTCTACCTGCTTGCCATGGCGATATCAGGATAACCAAGCAGTGATCCGCCTCTTCTAGTGAGGTAACGCCTTCTTGAATCAGACCCGACAACGCATGCAGGCAAATGAGAATTAGCAAGCGCTATCATCGCCTGCTTGCGTAAAAACAATCCTACCTGAATAGTGATCTGCCACGCTTACTAAAACCCATACCAATCACCCAACCCACAGCGAAGAGGTCTGTTTTATCAGATGATTCGATTGAGCCTGTAAAACCACTTGAGCTACTTGGAAGGAGAGCCCCGCAGAATCTGGATGCTTCGCATCGCCGTCAGCTACTGGGAAATATACGGTTAGCGATGATTACGGCAGGATGAAAGCCGAAACGATTGATCCAATAATCGAGATATCCGATCAGAATCAGGCTATAAAGCAGTTAATCTGGAAGCACTGCTTCCAGATTAGTAATTCAATAGTCGTGCGTGTCGGGTGTTATCCAGTAATCTTGGAGCCACTCGCTGCGCTCTCATTAACACGTTCACGCAACTCTTTGCCAGGCTTGAAATGTGGAACATACTTTCCAGCCAAAGCAACCGAGGCACCCGTCTTTGGATTACGCCCCTGTCTTGGAGGACGGAAATGGAGGGAAAAACTACCAAATCCCCTAATTTCAATACGCTCACCAGACGCTAGTGTTTGGCTCATCTGCTCAAGCATACATTTAACAGCCAACTCAACGTCACGGTATGCAAGGTGGCTTTGTTCTTTTGCGATGACGTCAATCAGTTCAGATTTTGTCATTCTTTTAGAATCCCCTTGTAAGGCCGGAACCCAAAATGGGTTCCGGCTACCTAGATCACTTACCTATAAAGGCAACGATCACTTCTTAGATGCTTCATCCATCTGTGCTTTCAGCATATCGCCCAATGTGGCGGTACCTGTTGGCGCACTGGAGTAAGACTTGATTGCAGCCTGC
>JAPHUG010000145.1 GCA_026197195.1 Sedimenticola sp. | reverse complement strand
TCTATCAGGCGTTACATGGACTCTACCAGGTAACGGATATCCTGAGTGGAACACAACAACACTACGCGACGCGCCAGGCCGCATTGACTGCACTGGGGCGTTTGCGGGATGTCCAGCTGATTCAGGCAGACCGCCTGGAACAGGGTGAGCGTTATCGCCTCTCTGCCCGTGCCCGTCTGGATATCGAGGCGTTGCCTCTGCCCTTAAGGCCGATGGCCTACCTGAGTCCGTCGTGGAATCTTTCCAGTGAGTGGAGTGTATGGCGCCTGCAACGCTGAAACGACTCACTAGCGGCGCCCTGCCGGTAATTGCACTGCTGTTAGTGGTGCTGGTCTCATTGCATCTCATGAGCGGGGCACTGCAGAACACAGAAGAGCTGAGTCGTCTGTTTATCCCGCTGCTGGTCACCAGTATCCTGGGCCTGTTCGCCATGGTGATTGTGGTGGGCGTCAATATTGTCCAGCTGGTGGGACGCTATCGGCGACAGGCGGCAGGCTCCCGTCTGGCTCTCAGGCTGGTGGTGGTGTTTGTCGCGATCTCACTGGCCCCGGTGGCCGTTGTCTACTACTACTCACAGCAGTTTCTGCTGCAAGGTATTGATAGCTGGTTTGATGTGCATATCGATCAGTCGATGGGTGATGCTCTGAGCCTGGGCCAGGCCTCGCTTGATCTGCATAAGCTGGAGCGGGTAAAAATCACCCAGTTGTTACTGGATGAGTTATCGGGGTCTTCTGTGGCGGGCTTGAGCCTCAGCCTCGAAGAGCTGCGCGAACAGTTTGGGGCGACCGAGCTGGTATTGCTGGATGCCGGGGGCAAGGTGATCACCAGTGTCAATGCAGATCCCAGTATCCTCATCACCAGTAAGCCGGATGGGGCGATTCTGCAGCAGATTCGCTCTGGCGAAGATTTTGTCGGTCTGGAACCGTCGCCGAATGCCGAGGGGCAGCTGGAAGTACGGGTGGTGGTGGCTGACCGAATTCACAATCGTCTGCTGTTGGCACGCTATCCTGTCTCCCGTTCTATCGCAGATCTGACCAGCAAGGTAGAGGGGAGCTATAGCCGGTATAAAGAGCTGGCATTTCTGCGCAAAAGCCTGAAAAACACCTTCACGCTGTCACTGGCGATGGTGCTTCTATTTAGCCTGCTGGCCGCGATCTGGGCGGCGTTTTTCACGGCTCGCCGGTTGGTCAAGCCGGTTGCAGGTATTGCTGAGGGTACCCGGGAGGTGGCAGAGGGTAACTACGGTATGCAGCTGCCGGTTCCCAAATCCCGCGATGAGTTGGGCTTTCTGGTTGAGTCGTTTAATTCCATGTCACGCCGGATCGCCCGATCACGGGATGAGACGGCCCGTACCCAGCGTCAGGTGGAGGCGCAGCGCACCTATCTGGAGACCGTGCTGGGGCGTCTCTCTTCCGGGGTGATTTCACTGGATGCAACGGGCTGTCTGCAGACCGCTAACCAGGCTGCCGGGGAGATCCTCAAGGTTGATGTGGCGATGTTATTGGGGCGGGGAGCGGATGATCTGGCCAAGATCTCCCCCCGGCTTAAACAGTTCATTGAGGCGGTGCGGGAAGCGGTTGAGCGTGAGCATCGTGACTGGCGTGGCCAAATTACCTTGATAGGGGGTGAAGGTCGCCAGGTGTTGCTCTGTCGAGGTACGCCGCTGGCCCAGCCGGATGATGAGTCGATGGGTTATGGACTGGTCTTTGATGACATCACCAATCTGCTGAAGGCGCAACGGGATGCGGCCTGGGGTGAGGTGGCCCGACGGCTGGCCCATGAGATCAAGAACCCACTCACCCCGATACAACTGTCGGCTGAACGGTTGCGTCATAAATACCTGAAAAAGATGGAGGGCAAGGATGCAGATGTGATGGATCGGGCGACCCATACCATAGTTTCGCAGGTCGAGGCGATGAAAGAGATGGTCAACGCTTTCTCCGATTATGCCCGCCCCTCGCAGATAGATGCGCAGCCGCTACAGCTGGATGAGCTGGTTAAAGAGGTGCTTGATCTGTACCGCAGTGCCGGATTGGTTGGCGGTCTTGAAGTCCGCCTGGATGCGGGTGATACCCGGGTTGAGGCAGACCCGGTTCGGTTACGCCAGGTGGTGCATAACCTGATCAAAAATGCCCAGGAAGCGGTTAGTGGCAAGGATGATCCCACCATAACTGTCACAACACGCATCAAGGAGGAGAGTGACTGCCATTTTGTCGAGCTGAATGTGACGGATAACGGCCCCGGCTTTGATGCAGAGATACTCTCCCATCTTTTTGAGCCTTATGTGACAACCAAGGCCAAGGGGACCGGTCTTGGACTGGCGGTGGTCAAGAAGATTGCTGAAGAGCACGGAGGGAATATCTGGGCAGAGAATCGTGCCCAGGGTGGTGCCCATCTTATTCTGCGATTACCCATCATCAGCAGCGACAATTCAACAGGCGATTGTGTTCAATTGCCCGACCCGATTAGAAGGAGTCATAGCGAATGAGTGCCCCGTATATCCTGGTAGTGGATGATGAGCCGGATATCCGTACGCTGGTTAAAGAGATCCTGGAGGATGAGGAGTACGATGTCACGATGGCGGAAGATGGCCGCGCGGCACGAAAGGCGTTGCGTGACCGGCGACCTGACCTGGTGCTGCTGGATATCTGGATGCCGGATGTGGATGGTATCTCACTGCTCAAAGAGTGGTCTGAAGGGGAGGGTCTGCCCTGCCCGGTGATCATGATGTCAGGTCACGGGACTGTGGAGACGGCGGTTGAGGCGACCCGGCTGGGGGCCTATGACTTCCTGGAAAAACCCCTGTCGCTGGCCAAGCTGCTGCTGACGGTAGAGCGGGCGCTGGAAGTGGATAAGTTGCAGCAGGAGAACATAGGCCTGCGACGACAGACCCAGCACGTGGTGGAGCCGACCGGTAAAAGTGCGGTCATCCAGCGTCTACGGGAGCAGGTGAAGCGGATTGCCCAGCATGATTCCTGGGTGTTGATTACCGGTGAACCAGGCTCGGGGCGAGAAACCTTTGCCCGCTATCTGCATGGTCAGAGTGTGCGTCGGGATCGGCCGTTTATTGATATGGCGGTCTCATCCATCGCCAAAGATAACTCCGCCCGTGAACTGTTTGGTAGCGAGCAGGGTGACAAGACCCACTACGGTG
>JAPHUG010000505.1 GCA_026197195.1 Sedimenticola sp. | reverse complement strand
CCACTCGACAGTCAGACCTATGGTGGCTCCTTCCTCTATCACTTGTCTGAGAACCAGGTGGTGGTCGGCTTTGTGGTGGGACTCGATTATAAAAACCCACACCTGAGTCCGTTTGAAGAGTTCCAGCGTTTCAAAACCCACCCCTCCATCAAGCCTCTGTTCGAGGGTGGACGCCGAATCAGCTATGGCGCACGCGCCCTCTCCGAAGGGGGCCTGCAATCCATTCCCAAGCTGACATTCCCCGGTGGCATGCTGATTGGTGATACCGCCGGCTTTTTAAATGTCCCAAAAATCAAGGGCACTCACACCGCCATGAAGAGCGCCATGGTGGCGGCCGAAGCGATCATCAGTAACCTGCCTGAAGATTATGGCAGTGAGATCACTGCCTATCCTGAACAGCTTAAACAGAGCTGGCTCTGGAAGGAGCTTGATACGGTCAAAAACATCCGCCCCGGCTTTGCCAAGGGACTCTGGTTTGGTCTCTGTAACGCCGCGCTGGAAACCTATATCTTTCGTGGCAAGGCACCCTGGACCCTGCACCACCATGCAGACCATGAACAGTTGGGCAAGGCGAGTGACTATGCAAAAATCGACTATCCAAAACCGGATGGCAAACTCACCTTCGATCGTCTCTCTTCGGTGTTTATATCCAACACCAACCATGAAGAGGATCAGCCCGTTCATCTGCGACTGAAAGATCCCAGTGTGCCCATCACCGTTAATCTGGCGGAATACGACGCGCCGGAGCAGCGCTACTGCCCCGCCGGTGTTTATGAAATATTGCGTGAAGAGGGTCAGGAACCGCAGTTACAGATCAATGCCCAGAACTGTGTGCATTGCAAAACCTGCGACATCAAAGACCCAACACAAAATATCAACTGGACCGTACCCGAAGGTGGTGGCGGCCCGAACTATCCCAATATGTAGTAACAAACGGCAAAAAACGATGGGGACTGCGAGCAATTGCAGCCCCCATCGATGCAGGCCGATCAATTGACCACGCCTTTTCAAGAGGAACCGATTCATGCCGAGTTACAAAGCCCCTATTCGTGATCTTCAGTTTGTGTTTCATGAGCTACACCAAGCTGATGAGACCCTGAGCAGCCTGCCCGGTTTTGATGAGGTCAGCCCGGACCTGGTAGATGCCATTCTTGAAGAGGGGGCCAAGGTCTGTGAAGAGGTCATCCAACCCATCAACCAGAGCGGTGATCTGGAGGGGTGCCAGTTTGACAATGGCATCGTCACCACACCGACCGGCTTCAAGGCCGCCTATCAGACTTATATCGAAGGTGGCTGGCCCTCACTGGCAGCGGACCCTGAACTGGGTGGACAAGGCCTACCAGAGACTATCAGTTTCATGCTGGAAGAGATGCTCTGCTCGGCCAATGTCTCGTTCAGCCTCTATCCCGGACTGACCCGAGGCGCGATCAACTCCATCAACGCTCATGCTACCGATGCACTCAAAGCGCAGTATCTGCCAAAGATGGTTGAAGGGACCTGGAGCGGCACCATGTGCCTGACTGAACCCCATTGCGGAACCGACCTGGGGCTGGTCAGAACCAAGGCGGTACCCAAAGACGATGACAGCTATGCCATCAGTGGCACCAAGATCTTCATCACCGGCGGCGACCAGGACCTGACAGAAAACATCATTCACCTGGTACTGGCTCGACTCCCTGACGCCCCTGAAGGCGTGCGCGGTATCAGCCTGTTCCTGGTACCCAAGTTCATGCCCGATACCAATAACGAACCGGGTGAAAGTAACGGCGTCACCTGTGGATCCATCGAACATAAAATGGGCATCAAGGCATCAGCCACCTGCGTCATGAATTTTGATGATGCCATCGGTTATCTGGTTGGACCGGCGAACAAGGGGCTGGCCTGCATGTTCACCATGATGAACTCAGAACGTCTGGCGATCGGTATGCAGGGATTGGGACTGGGTGAAACCGCCTATCAGAATGCCGTTGAATATGCCAAAGAGCGTCTGCAGAGTCGCTCTGCCACCGGCACCAAGGCCCCTGAGAAACCAGCCGACCCACTGCTGGTTCATCCCGACATACGTCGTATGCTGCTCACCACCCGCGCCTACAACGAAGGCTGTCGTGCGCTGGCGGTCTGGACAGCCATGAATATCGACCTCTCCCACAAACACCCGGAGGCCGAAAAGCGTGAAGAGGCCGATGACTATGTTGCCCTGATCACACCGATCATCAAGGCCTTCTTCTCCGACTATGGCTATGAGACCACCACCCTTTGTCAGCAGGTACTGGGTGGCCACGGCTATATCCAAGAGTGGGGCATGGAACAGTATGTCCGGGATGCCCGAATCGCCCAGAT
>JAPHUG010000429.1 GCA_026197195.1 Sedimenticola sp. | reverse complement strand
GCTCGGCACACCCCACCCCGGACTCTTCTGGTATCAGCTGGCATTGATTGCCTTGATGCTGGGTCTGATCAGCATGCTGGCAGGCCCGTTATTTCCTGAGCAATGGGCCGCTATAAAACGGCTACACCTACACCTGAACACCCTGGGGTTTATCGGTCTTACCGCCCTGGGAACAGTACGTGTGCTGCTCCCCACAGCAGGTCGCTATGCCGACCCTGAAGCCGGCATCTGGTTAGCCAGACAGTGGCCCTGGCTTGCCTCTGGCACCCTCTGTATTGCCTTGGGTGCCGCCTGGCTGATGCCACTGGCCCTGTTTGGGCTGCTCCTTTGGCTGCGCCCGCTCATGCTCATAGTGAAAGGTGTTGTGACAACGCACCGCGTGGCCGTCTGGCAGTCAAATGGCGCAACCACGCCACTGGCCGGTGCTGTAGCAGGCCTACTCCTGCTCATGCTCAGCGGGGCTGCACATAGCCTCGGCTGGCTAACCCCTACCCAGACGACCGCGGCCTTTATTCCGCTTTTTCTGCTGCCGCTTGTAACCGGCGCCGCGACCCATCTGCTCCCCCTCTGGATTACAAAAGCCGGGCAGCGTGAAAGTGAGCAACAACTCCGTATAATACTGGGGCAACACAGTGCCTGGCGAACCGGACTTTTTTTGCTGGGCGGAATACTGATCTTGTCAGGACAAGCGTGGGGGCTGTTTTTTATACTGCTCGGGCTTATCCACTTTGTCACTCTTGTTATAAGGGTTTTGTTCGCCAAAGGACCCGTTATCAATCAATAAAGGGCGCTCTTCCAGAATCATGACTAATAATCAGAACATTGCAGAACGGGACCTATCGGTTCTCTGGCACCCCTGCACTCAGATGAAAGACCATGAGTGGCTGCCCATGATCCCCATCAAGCGGGGTGAGGGCGTTTGGCTGGAAGACTTTGACGGCAAACGCTATATCGATGCCGTCAGCTCCTGGTGGGTGAACCTGTTTGGCCACGCCAACCCCCGGATCAATAACGCACTGAAATCACAGGTAGACAAACTGGAACATGTCATGCTGGCCGGTTTTTCACATGAACCGGCCATTCAGCTGGCCGAACGCCTGGTAGCGCTTACACCCGCGGGGCTCGATCGCTGTTTCTATGTGGATAATGGCTCGTCTGCTGTCGAGGCGGCACTCAAAATGAGTTATCACAGCTGGCGAAATCAGGGGCACAAAGAGAAACACCGCTTTGTAACCCTCTCTAACAGCTACCATGGTGAGACCCTGGGTGCCCTAGCCGTGGGCGATGTTTCACTCTATAAAGAGACCTATGAGCCCTTGCTGTTGGAGGTCTTCACCGCACCCTCGCCTGACTGTTATGAAAGGGAAGCGGGTGAATCATGGGAGGCCTACTCCACTCGACGCTTCGCTGAAATGGAACAACTGCTCGCCACACACGGGCATGAGATCAGCGCCGTCATAATTGAACCACTGGTCCAGTGTGCCGGCGGCATGCGCATGCACCACCCGGTTTATTTAAGCCTACTGCGAGAAGCCTGTACGCGTTATCAAGTCCACCTGATCGCCGATGAAATTGCCGTAGGTTTTGGGCGCACGGGGACCATGTTTGCCTGTGAGCAGGCCGACATTTCACCCGATTTCCTCTGCCTCTCAAAAGGCCTTACAGCCGGTTACCTGCCTCTGTCACTGGTCATGACCAGTGAGCAGACCTATCAAACCTTCTATGATGATTATGAAAACCTGACGGCATTCCTGCACTCTCACAGCTACACCGGCAACCCTTTGGGTTGTGCTGTGGGTCTCGCCAGCCTGGCTATTTTCGAAGAAGATAAGGTGATCGAAAACAACCGGCATCTGGCCCAGGCCATGACCGATGCCACCGCTCATCTGGCTGACCACCCTCATGTGGCCGAGGTACGACAACACGGCATGATTCTGGCGATTGAGATGGTGAAAGATAAGAAAAACAAGGTGGCTTATCCCTGGCAGGAACGTCGTGGACTCCGGGTCTACCAGCACGCCTTGAAGCAGGGCGCCCTGCTACGGCCTTTGGGTAATGTCACCTATTTCATGCCACCTTATGTCATCACCCCTGAGCAGATAGAGACACTGGCCAGAATCGCCACCGAGGGCATTGACCTGGCAACCCGGGACTGACATGCAACAGCGACGTATTCACACCCGGCAACCACTTTGTGAAAATCAGGAACTACTGCTTGAGGAGGGACCGGCACGCCACCTGACCCAGGTGTTGCGATTAAAGCCCGGCACGACATTCACGCTCTTTAATGGCGACGGCTACGATTATCAAGCACAATTGACGCAAATCTCCCGCCGAGAAGTCACTGCCCGGGTCATTGAACAGCTTCAGCCAATCGAACCGACCCCGAACTTCAGCATCCATCTTGGCATCGGTATCTCCAAGGGGGAGCGTATGGATTTTGCTATTCAAAAGGCTGTGGAACTGGGTGTGACCCATATTACGCCCCTCATAACCGAGCGCTGTGTAGTCCGAATTAATCAAGAGCGCCAGGAGAAACGGCTATTGCATTGGCAACAGGTGGTTATTGCTGCCTGCGAGCAGTCGCATAGACGACGCATCCCCGTCTGCAACGAGATCAGCAAGCTGGACGATTGGCTGGCTGCAGAGCAGGAGCATACGGGCATTCTGCTCGATCATCGCGCAGAAAAGTGCCTGATGGATCTAGCCCCACCCTCCGGTGGTCTCTGTTTATTAGTCGGCCCGGAGGGCGGACTCTCCAGCACGGAACGCCGCCAGGCAGAATCAAACGGCTTTATCGGGATTCGCCTCGGACCCCGGGTTTTACGTACCGAGACCGCGCCATTAACCGCTATTGCCGCGATACAAACGCTCTGGGGTGACTTTCGCTAAAAGCGACCGCCTTCAGCCGATCTTGTAGATCCCCAATGCAGGCTCAGGGGTGTCGACTTCAGGCGGATCAAATACCGTATCCTCCTCAGCCGCAACTGTACCCAGGTTCTTGAAATCATACAGATCCAGATCTGCAAGATGGGACGGAACCACATTAGACAGGGCATTAAAGATGCTGGTCATCCGCCCGGGATACTGCAACTCCCAGTCAGCCAGCATCTGCTTGATATGTTTGCGCTGGAGATTCTCCTGAGAACCGCAAAGATTGCAGGGAATGATCGGAAACGCGCGCTTGTTGCTATAACGTACTATATCTTTTTCAGAACAGTAGGCGAGCGGCCTGATCACCACATGCCGTCCATCATCAGTATGTAATTTAGGAGGCATCGCCTTCAGCTTGGCCCCAAAGAACATGTTCAGGAACAGCGTCTCGACCATGTCATCGCGGTGATGTCCAAGCGCAATCTTGGTGATACCCATCTCGCTTGCTACCCGATAGATAATGCCGCGACGCAACCGGGAGCAGAGGGAACAGGTGGTTTTCCCTTCAGGAATTTTGTCCTGAACAATCGAGTAGGTGTCTTCTTCGACAATGCGATACTCCACGCCGAGCTGATCAAGATAGGCCGGTAACACGTGCTCTGGAAAACCGGGCTGCTTCTGATCAAGATTCATTGCCAGCAGGCTAAAGTTGATCGGCGCCCGTGACTTAAGGGTCAACAGAATGTCCAGAAGGGTGAAGGAGTCCTTGCCACCACTGAGGCAAACCATCACCCGGTCACCCTCTTCAATCATGTTGTAATCGCCAATGGCCTTGCCGACCTCACGTTCAAGGCGCTTTTTCAACTTATTGAAATTACTCGATGTTTTCTGTTTTTCAGGGATGTCAGGCATGATGATTTCGCAGGAAGTCTGGAAAAGGGGGGATATTACACGCGACCCCTGTAAAAAAACAGGGGTGCCTTGAAACAGGAGACGGCTGAAAGGACCCTGCCGTCAGGGATCTGGCGACTAAAGCTTGACCTCTGAAAGCAGCAGCTCCAGGGCATCAAGATCGGGAATCAGGGCATCGACCCCATTCACCACAACCTGACTGGCCACCACCTCGTTGAGTGAATCATTGCCATTAACCGGTGCAATCACCTCCTCGGTTACCCGAATCAAATGCGGAGCCGAATGCAATAGGATTCCGATATAGGGCAGTGACTCATCACCATTCAGGGTATTGCAGATTGCCACCCGCGCGCGATGCCCAACCTCTCCGGCCTCACGCCCAAGCAGGGTTTCAAAAGAGACCAGGGGTATGGCGTTGTTACGCCAACTGAACGTCCCAAGCAACCAATCGGCACCCTCACTCGCCACCGCTTCAGGGGGACGATAACTGACCACTTCACATACCGCCGCATTGGGTAGCAGGAGCTGGCCTTCCTGGAGTGGCAATAACACACCCCTTACCTCGCCGGAGGTCTGCTTTATACTCATTTCACCTCCTCACCCAGTACGGAATAGATATTATCGAGCAGCTCATTCTCCTGGTAGGGCTTACCCAGATAGCGCTTCACGCCCAACTCCATCGCCAGATTACGATGTTTCTCACCTGTGCGTGAGGTAATCATGATGATAGGAATCATTTTCAAGGCATCAGAGTTACGCATATGCCTTGCCAATTCGTAACCGTCCATTCTCGGCATCTCGATATCCAACAGCATGATATCCGGCCGCTGCTCTTGTAATGTGGCCACCGCGTCGACACCATCTTTGGCGGTAATGACATTCATGCCGTGTCTTTCAAGCAGACGACCTGTCACCTTACGCACGGTAATTGAATCATCCACCACCATGACGGTACGTCCCACGCCAGGCTCAGGTGCAGAAGCTTCGACCTGGGCTATTTCAGGTTTCGGTGCAGCGGTGTGGGCCACATCGGACCGGACCAGTGCCGTCACATCCAGAATCAATGCGACACGACCATCCCCCAGAATAGTACCACCTGATATCCAGCGTACTGTTGCAACCTGGATACCGACCGATTTCACCACAATTTGTCGGTTACCCAACAACCCATCCACCTGCAGAGCCACATGATGTTCACCGGCACGAACCAGCAGCAGTGGATACCACTTGCGCTGATCCGACAAATTCACCTGTCCCACATTAAGCATGCTGCCCAGATAGCGTACCTGGTAATCCTGGCCGGCATAATTATAAGTGGACTGCTTGCCACTGTAACAAGCCTCCAACTCCTGGTGAGACACACGTACCACACCCTCGATACTGGTGTGAGGTATCGCGTAAATCTCGCCCGTTAACTCAACTAGCAGTGCATCGGTGATCGCCAGAGTCAGAGGCAATCGAATGATAAACCTGGCACCTTCTCCTGGCTGGGAGGTAATATCCAGCGAGCCACCCAGCTGTTTAACTTCGCTCACCACTACATCGAGGCCTACACCGCGACCCGAGATCTGGGTGATCTCCTGGGCGGTACTAAAACCATGCTCCAACACAAACGGCAGTACATCCGTATCGGCAACGTCGGCCGCCGGGTCAAGCAATCCGTTCTTTATCGCCTGCTCCCTGATCTTGGCCATATTCACACCGGCGCCATCATCCGATATCACCAGCTGAATATCCGAGCCCTCACGAGACAGATCCAACCGGATCGCACCCATTTCACCCTTGCCTGAGTCCCTACGCTCGGCCGGTGTTTCAATACCGTGCGCAATGGCATTACGTAGAATATGTTCCAGCGGACCAATCATCCGCTCCAGGATACCGCGATCAATTTCGCTTCCTTCGCCTCGGATCACCAGCTCGGCTTTCTTATCCAGCTGATTACAGGTTTGCCGGACCACCCGATGAAGACGCGGAACAATTTGAGCAAACGGCACCATACGGGTGCGCATCAGACCATCCTGTAGATCCGTCGTTATTCGGGACTGCTGAAGCAGCAAGGTATCCGTGTCAGACTGCAGATCTTCCAAAAAGCCATTGATGTTTGATAGATCGTTAACCGTCTCCATCAAGCTTCGGGAAACCTGTTGCATGGCTGAGAAACGATCAAGTTCGAGTGGATCAAAGGCTGCATCATGTGACGCCTCTTCACCCCGGTCCTGCTCATAACGGAACAGGATTTGCGCCTCGGTTTCAATCTCAAGCTGACGAAGCTGTTCGCGCAATCGACTGATTGTCTGTTCCAGCTCAGTCAGGTTGAAGCCTAGCTGACCGTTCTGCTGCTCAATACGGGTACGATAAATACTCACCTCGCCCGCGTAGTTGACCAGCCGATCAAGCAGATCCGAGCGCACCCTGACCTGTTCACGCTGACCACGGGAGGTGGGTTGAATCGTGCGCTGGGCATTATCAGGCTCGACACTCAGGGCTTGATCAGGCACCCGCTCTTCCGCCGCTACTTCATCAAGTTCCTGCGGCTCAGTTTCCGGCGTCTCTTCAACCGGCAATTCAGCAAGCCCTGATTGCACCTCTGCAGAAGCCGTCTCCTGCGGCGCTTCAATTTCACGCTCATCCAACACGGTAACCGAGGTGTCATCTTCAATAATGACCGGCTCGGCACTCTCTTCGATTGCGTCGGCTACAGCTTCCGGTTCTGGAGCACCCCCCAGTTTTAACCATTGCTCCAGCTTCAAGACCAGATCTTCAGCACTGCGTAACTTAGGTGCATGAGCCAAGTCGTCGATCTGCTCAGCCAGACGATCAATCACGTCATGAGTCAGTGATGTTAAGGCCTCTCCAGTCTCTATTCGTTCTTGATCAACAGCGGTCAATAGTGATTCAAAACCGTGGCTAAGATCACCGATTGGCATTGCCCCGGCCAACCGCGCCCCGCCCTTGAGGGTGTGGAGTGTTCGTTGCAGCTCTTCAGAAACCTTCTTATCGGACAGATTGAAGTGCCCTGCCCGCAAGGTGCTCTCAAGTGCCTCCTGTAACTCTCTGGCCTCTTCAAGAAAGATATCAACCAGTTCAGGATCACCTTCCAGCTCAACCATCACCGGTTCAGCATAACCCCCTACTTGAGGCCCTGCCGTATCGGTAACGGCGTTCTCTGAGGTAGCTCCAG
>JAPHUG010000393.1 GCA_026197195.1 Sedimenticola sp. | reverse complement strand
GTCAACCCTTCAGTAAAAAGATATGGGTTCTCCTTGCGGACAATAGTGCGATCAAATTCATTCACAATAAAGACTAGGCATCCGCCAGAATGAAAGAGCCCTTGGATTGCCCAAAGTTTATGAAGCGCTGTTCAAAATCATCGACAACCGAGTCTTTGACTGACTCACGCGCCAATAACGCCTGCCCCCAGGCATCCAGTTTAGACGGCATCAAGTCCGCCAGTTCTTCCCGATGTTTTTTAAGTATCTCATAACGCATAAACAACGGCGCATAGGCAGCATCCAGTAGTGAGAAGCGCGCACCCGCAAAATAGGGCCCATCACTGACCTCTTGTACCAGACGAGCGAATAAGCCACCCAGGACCTCGCTTTGCTGCACAATAGCCTCCTCATCCTGCGCAAGAACCAGCTTGAACTGCTCAAACAGCAGATTGGAGCCAAACTCGATCCAGCCACGGTGCTTGGCCCGCTCCAGTGGATCTTCTGGATGCAGTACAGGCGGATAGACCTCATCAAGAAACTCATTAATAATGGCCGACTCAAAGAGCACCTCATTATCCACTTTAAGCAGGGGCACCTTCCCAAATGGCGAGATCAATTTAAACCACGCGGGGGTATTCTCCAGGTCGATGTAGGTGATATCAAAATCGACCTGCTTCTCTTTCAAGGCAATCACCGCCCGCTGAACAAACGGACAGATAGCAAAGCTGACCAATTCTAGTTTCATAGTAATGAGCCTCCGGAGAAATTAGGATGTGACGGGATGATCTGATCATGGAAGAATATCATGAAGCGCCACCGAGTCGCCTTGACAGTTACTAATTGAACCTATTTGACTGATGACACATTTAAAAACCGTGACCTGGCAGTCGCCCAAAACATTTCCAGCCATGCCGGCTACTGGTGAGCTTCATCTATGGAAAATCCACGTGGAGGCCCCGGGACTTGATCTGGAAAACACACTTTCCCCTGATGAACAATTACGCGGCCGGAAGATGCTTCACAAGAAGGACAATATCCGCTTCTCCAACGCACGGGGGGGCTTACGGAGCATTTTGGGGGGGTATCTGAATCAATCACCTCGGTCTATTCGTTTTGAGTATGGCCCGAAAGGGAAACCCTTTCTCAAACACCCCTCTTCTCTGACCTTTAATCTGACCCATGCCGGCAATCTGGCCCTTATTGCCATCAGCAATGAGAGTGAGATCGGTATTGATCTGGAACGACAGCAACAGCGCCGTAACATGCGTAAAATCGCACAGCGGGTGTTCAGTTCAGAGATCCATAACGAATTAGAGAAACTGAACGAGGATGACTTTGAACAGCTCTTTTTTCTCCACTGGACCCAGAAGGAGGCGAGAGTAAAGGCCCTGGGAGAGAGCGTCTTTACTCATGACAGTGATATAGCGCGCATACCCTGTGCAAACTTTGTCCCAGAACCCGGTTGGTGTGCGGCCATTGCCACACCTGACTGCTTAGCGGACCCCAAAGATTGGCTGAATCTATTATTCACACCTGATCTGTTCCATCAGATGCGTTAGAATCACGCATCATCTTAACAAACGCCTAGCGCCTCCCCCCAATAAGTAGTACCCAAAGTAATGAAAAACTCACCCCTTACCGGCTTTAATCATCTCATTCAAGGCATGAAGATGCTCATGCTACCCGGCCTAAGAAGACATCTTCTTGCGCCAATTGGAATCAACATGGTGGTCTTCATACTGATAGGCTGGTTAGGTTATTCACAGTTCGACGGCCTGCTTAATTCACTGCTGCCAGAAACGAGCTGGTTCAGTTTTTTACGCTGGATTCTCTGGCCGCTGTTTGCATTAAGTCTACTACTGTTGACCTTCTATACCTTTACTACCGTCGCTAATCTGATTGCAGCCCCCTTCAACAGCATCCTTTCCGCTAAAGTGGAAGAGAAACTCACAGGCAAAAGACCGCCAGAAAACCGGGTCAGTCTCAAACAGGTTGTTATCCCTGCCCTGCTCTCAGAACTGAGAAAACTCAGTTATTTTCTGATTCGTGCCATTCCACTGCTACTCTTATTTGTCATTCCGGGCATCAACCTGGCGGCGCCTTTCCTGTGGTTACTATTCAGCGCCTGGTTTCTGGCTATTGAGTACGCCGACTACCCGATGGGTAACCACGGACTGTCATTCAGTGCCCAACATCAACAATTAAAAAGCATGCGGATGACCGCACTGGGATTTGGTGGCGGGGTCACATTACTAATGATGATCCCGATACTCAATTTTGCCGCCATGCCGGCAGCGGTAGTAGGCGCCACACGTCTCTGGTGCAACCGGTCTGATCAACCCTGATTAGCGACGGATAAAGCGGGCAATACGAGCGACCCCTTCAATCAACTTTGGCATGGCTGTCGTGTAGGCAAAACGGACATGCTGGTCAGGCTGGTTATCCCCAAAATCTCGACCAGGTGTGATAGCCACACCTTCCGTCTCAAGCAATTCGTGGGCAAAGGAAAAACTGTCATCCGTAATTGATTGACAGTTCGCATAGAGATAAAAGGCACCCTCCGGGGCCACTGGTATATCAAATCCCAACTGTTTTAACGCCGGTAACAGGTAGTCTCGCCGCTCTTGGAATGCCGCACGTCGCTCCTCAACGATACGCTGCGTCTCTCCATCAAATGCCGCCAATGCTGCGTATTGTGCGGGCGTGGAGGCCGAAAGAAAGATATTTTGAGCCAGTTTATCCGCTGCATTGATAAAGCGCTCAGGAGCCACCATCCAACCAAGACGCCAACCTGTCATGCCGTAGTATTTGGAAAAACTGTTGATGATGAACAGATCATCTGTTATCTCAAGCGCCGTGAAAGGTTTGATATCGTAGACCAGGCCTTGATAGATTTCGTCCACAATGAGTACGGCACCCTTCTCCTGAACCACGCGATAGATCGCTTCCAGTTGCGCTCGATTTATCAGCGTACCGGTGGGGTTTGAGGGTGTCGCGACCATCACAGCACGGGTATTCTCACGCCATTCCCGCTCTATGATATCGGCTGTCAACTGATACCCCGTATCAGGCCCCACAGGAACCGTAACCGGCAGACCGCCTACCAATTTGACGAAGTTACGATTACAGGGATAGCCAGGATCTGCCATCATCACAGCCTGCCCGGGATTGATCACCGTGCTCATAATCAGCTGCAATGCACCCGAAGAGCCGGGTGTAATTAGGACACGAGCAGGATCGAGTTGAATACCGAATCGAACCTGGTAATCGTGAGCAATGGCCTCACGCAACTCGCTAATACCTACTGCGGGGGTATAGTGGGTAAAACCCTCATCCAGGGCACGTTTGCCAGCCTCCACTATGGGGCGCGGTGTTTCGAAATCCGGCTCGCCCACCTCCATGTGGATAATAGATCGCCCCTCACTTTCCAGTTCCCGCGCACGTGCCAGTAACTTCATGACATAAAAAGGGCTAATGGAGGTCATGCGATCAGCGATCATGGGTTCTTTTCTCTTAACAATTGCCTCTATTGCGAAAGTTTTCTTTCAATCAACAAAAGCCGGTAGGATCGGACGCTCAGAATACCCCATGCAGCTGTTTTAACAAATCCACATCCACACATTGAAGCTGAGCCACCTCACCCTTGATTAGATGGCAGGGAGTGTTTGGTTCACCCAACTGGTCAACCACCAGTGAGGCACCACTAAAGTCTTCATGGGCCGTATACTCATTGAGTGTGATGAGTACGGTCTTAACACCCGCACCCAATGCCGAGCGCAGACCGTTATGTGAATCCTCCAGCGCGACACAAGCCGTGGCAGGTAAATCGAGCTGTTCAAGGGCCCATTGATAGATATCCGGCGCCGGTTTCTTATTAGGTACCACGTCACCCGCGGCAATGACCTCAAAGATCACTTTCCCCTCAGCGCCAAAATACTGATCCAACAAGGCGTCAACATTGGCCGGCGTGGTGGTTGTCACAATGGCCAACCGAATACCCGACGCGGCGGCCTCTCTGATCAATCGCATCACTCCAGGCCTAAGGGGTATGTCACCCTGAGCCATCAAATCGACATAAATCTGACTTTTTTGCTTATGCAACCCTGCGATAAAGCCCTCTAGATCCTCAGGACGGGGCCAGTCAGGATTAAACTGATCTAAGTAGTATCGTATGCGCTCTTTACCACCAGTGACTTTCAGCAGTTTCCCATAAAGCGCCACATCCCAGTGCCACTCCAGACCCGCTTTAGAAAAGGCCTGATTAAAGGCCACACGATGCCCATCTCTTTCTGTGTCGGCCAATGTACCGTCCACATCCCACAGTAATGCCTTTAAACTACTCATAACTCCCTCTTATAGCTAGATATTTTAAATTATGTTAGACCGCCTTCACGATCTTGAATGGGGTTAGTTTAACTAAGAAAAAGATCTGCTACACTCGGGAAATGTGGGGAATAGCAGCAAATGTTGCCCGAAACAGAAGAATCTGGTTATCATAGCCGACTTCGTTAGAGTGGTTTTCCAGGAGTCATTGAATGACCGCAAAGAAAAAGCCCCAGAATGAACTCACAGGTCCTTTCGGCTTCAAGCCTTATAAGGAAAAAAAGGGTGAGGAATACATGAATGAGGCGCAGGAAACTCATTTCCGTTCCATCCTGAAGGCATGGAAACAAGAGTTGATGGAAGAAGTTGACCGAACTGTGCATCACATGAAGGATGAAGCAGCCAACTTTCCTGATCCGAACGATCGGGCAACACAGGAGTCTGAATTCAGCCTGGAACTGCGTACCCGCGATCGCGAACGCAAATTGATTAAAAAGATCGATGAGACATTAAATTTACTGGATAGCCATGACTACGGTTATTGCGAGGCATGCGGCGTTGAAATCGGTATACGGCGACTCGAGGCCAGACCTACAGCCTCACTCTGTATTGACTGTAAAACGCTGGATGAGATTCGAGAAAAACAGATGAGCTAAGGCTTTCTCGATACGCTATATTCAAAGCCGGCAGTTAGCCGGCTTTTTTAATGGTAACCCTTTGCGCAGATGAACTATAGAGGACGATTTGCACCTTCACCATCAGGGCCACTCCATTTCGGCTCCCTGGTAGCCGCATTGGGCAGCTATCTGGACGCCCGTAAACAGCAAGGCAAATGGCTTGTCAGAATTGAAGATATCGATCCTCCAAGAGAGAAAAAAGGGGCTGTCAGCCAGATCCTGCATACCCTGGAGGCCTTCGGTTTTGAATGGGATGAATCCATTCTCTATCAGAGCCAGCGACTCAGCGCTTACCAGGAAGCGCTTGATCAGCTTTTCGCCAAGGGTGTTCTTTACGAATGCACCTGCAGTCGTAAAGAGATAAATGCCGCCGGGCAATACGGCAGTGAGGGCATCATATACCCTGGCACCTGTCGTTTAATATCAACACCCTCCTCTGCCACCCGAAAACCCAAGGCAGTGCGCTTAATGACCACGGATCACCCCGTTGCATTTACTGATCGGGTGATGGGTCATCAATCCCAACTCCTGGCCAGCGATATTGGTGATTTCGTTCTAAAACGGGCCGATGGTTTGTTTGCTTACCAACTGGCAGTGGTAGTGGACGATGCCTATCAAGGCATTACCGATGTGGTCAGAGGGGCAGACCTGCTGACATCCACTCCCCGTCAGATCTATTTGCAGAATCTACTAGCGTTACCCACACCAACCTACAAACACCTTCCCCTGGTAGTCGATGAGAATGGCCATAAACTCAGCAAGCAAAGCCAGTCTCAACCCGTTGTTGTTGCTCAAGCTCTACCCGCACTTAAAGCGGCCTGGGTCTTTCTGGGTCAAACTGAAGCGGATGAACCCCTGACTACAGTAAGTGAATTCTGGGAGTGGTCTATCGCGCACTGGGATTATCGTCTTATCCATAAATAACAATGGGATAATCAGTATTATTAATGCTATTTGTAAGGTACTATCCGGGGGCAATAAATGTGATCCAATCGACAGTATTTAATATTCATAAGTGCCTAGGCTTCTACTCTTGATCACGCTATAATTACAACAGAGTAGTTTAATCAGCATTAGGAACAGTAACATGAGGAATGCCCAATCCCCGCTTCCCCAAGGCCTTCTCGGTTGGTACAACAGAAAAATGGCTCAAGCCAAAGCCCCTAAAACAGATGCCCAGAAACGAATCCTGGATGCTTATAGCAGCTATCTTCTGAAAGACCTGACCAGTAGCGGTCGCTAAGTTACTCCTGGCAACAGGAGCGCCGCTTCACTCGGCCCCCTAATGGCCTGCCATCTGGCAGATGTGTCTGAAGTCGCGTTCTTCAACAGGCATGACGGACAGGCGATTACCTTTCTGTAGCAATCTCATACCCTCCAGCTCCGGGGTTTCACGCATCGCACGAAGTGACACCACCTCGTTGAAAGTCGCCACATAAGCCACATCAACCATAAACCAGCGGGGCTTCTCTTCGGAAGATTTCGGGTCATAATAGTGGGCATTCAGGTCCCAGGCGGTGAAATCCGGGTAGGCCTCTTTGCAGACACGAGCCAGACCCACTACCCCGGGAACCTTACAGTTAGAGTGATAGAAGAGGACTTCATCACCCACTTTCATATCCTTCATCATGAAATTACGAGCCTGGTAGTTTCTTATGCCGTCCCAATGCTCCGTCTTATCTCTTTTAAGATCATCAATGGAGTACGTTTCAGGCTCTGTTTTCATTAACCAGTATTTTTTCATCTTTCCATTTCTACTCGTAGCAGGGTTTAGATAGTGATCAGCTTATGACTGCAACCCTTATGGGTGCAATAACCCTCAGTTCTTAAAGAGGTCATCCCACTGATCAGCTTTAAAACCGACAACGGCAATCGTGTCTGAAATCACAAAGGGACGCTTAATCAAGTTGCCGTTTCTCGACAGCGCCACAAGCGCCTGATCGTCGCTCATTGTCTTTAACTTCTCTTTATACTGTCCCTGGCGATAGTCCATTCCTGATGTGTTAAACAACTTTCTTATCTCACCGCCGTAGGCCGCTAGCATCTGCTTTAGCTCATCAAGAGATGGGGGCGTCTCCCTAATGGGCACCACTTCAAAGTCGATATGATGTTCGGTGAGATATTTTTTTGCCTTTCGACAGGTATCACAACTGGAATAGAGGTAGGCTCTCAATTTACTCATAGGGGTAATTGTAAAATAATAGAAGTAGGAGTATTACGGAAAAACAACCGATCATTGCCCGTTATCAGCGCCTTAAACTGACAGGTCAGCGTTATAGATGCTCTTTAATATAAGCAATTACATCATCATGATGTGTCTTAGTCTTCACCTTTTCCATGATATGACGAAGCTTTCCCTTGGCATCTACTATAAAAGTTATTCTATGGATGCCATCAAAAACCCGCCCCATGAACTTCTTGGGGCCCCAGACCCCGTATTTGTCAGCTACCGCATGGTCAACGTCAGAGAGTAAAGTGAAGTTCAGCTCTTTTTTTGTCGTGAAGTTTTTAAGACGCACAGGTGCATCCGGGCTTATTCCCAACACAACGGTATTAAGCGCCTCTAACTCTGCCTGGGTATCACGAATGCCACAGGCTTGAACGGTACAGCCTGGCGTAGACGCCTTGGGATAAAAGTAGATGACCACTTTTTTGCCCAAGAAATCGGCCAGGCTGACCTTCTCTTCGTTCTGGTTTAGCAGGGTAAAAGCAGGTGCTTTTTTTCCAATTTCAGGAAACTTCATCTATCAAATAACCTTCATTTCGAATGCTAACCAGAAGAGAGAGCCCCATTATACACAACCGGTTGGTTTAGGCAGGCCACCGTATTTGGTAATCGGTTTCATTGGACCGGTTAGCCAGAGATTAAAGACCTCCTTGGAGGGGGCTCCAAGATATTTTGCAAACTTGCGAATAGGTGGCACAACAGAGTGCTCATCGTAATATTCGCGCGCTTTGAGGATCTGATCCCATTTAACCTCATCCAGAACGATTCCATCCGCATCAGCCATAGCCTTGCCTATCTCGGGGGTCCATGTGTTCATGTCAACCAGATAACCGTCACCGTCACGCTGTGGTATTTCAATATTCATCATTATACGCTCCATTAATAACCTAGTATTTTTATAAGGATTTACGGTAATTTTACATGGCTTACGTCAAAATACACCCTATATATTTTAAGGGATATAGAGATCAGAGACGCTCTGTCCGTTTTAAACAGTGGTGGTATAACGCAATAAATAGCATTATTAGCACTCAAGAAAGGATTTTCTGCCCCGTTATTTATATGGATATTATGACTGCAGGCTATATAATGATTTGCAAGCACCATCAGTCTTGTAGTCAGCAGAAGGCGAATGGATAGATGCCGGACCCAGTAAAAGATCGAATAAAGGGCATGCCCCTCCTCCATCTCATCTTACTGTTATCAGTCAGTTATCTCGCTATTTCACTCCTTTTTATCTTCTTCATCTCATCCTCAATCAAGCAAAAAGCTATTGAAGACCTCTCAAGAGAGGATGCCAGGCAGACGGCAGAACTGATTTTTCAAAGCCTCTATTCAGTCATGAGTGATGGCTGGAACAAAAAAGAGATCATGGAGACCATCCAGCGACTCAACAAGGCGGCGCCCAAAATGGAGATCACCGCCTATCGGGGTGAGCCTGTTATCAGGGAGTATGGCGATATACCCGGCGAGGCAGAAAAGCGTCAAGCCGACCCGCTTATTCAGACCGCCTTGAGTGAAGGCAAAGAACTGCTCAAAACCAGCGATTCAGCACTTCGTTTTATCTACCCGGTGATCGTCTCGGATGAGTGCTTACGTTGTCATGAGGAAGCCCAAACCGGAGATATCAATGGCGTTATTGATATTCGCTACCCCATTGAAAACCTGAAAATTTCACTCACACTCATTATTAATGTGATGATCGGCTACTTCGTATTGGTGATGGCGATTCTGTTCACCGGCCTGTTCATCAAGCTCAAAGCCTTTGTCGTTAAACCCATTATTGGTCTGGCACGTATCATGGGGGAAATCACCCACAATGCCGATCTCTCAAAACGGGTTTCCCATGGCGGCTGGATTCGTGAGGTCCATCATCTCACAGACTACTTCAATCGAATGCTGGGGACTTTACAGGACTTCCAGTATCGACTTGAAGAGCTCTCAGTCAGAGACCCCTTAACCAATCTCTACAACCGACGAAAGTTTGAGCTTTTCCTGGAATACGAAGTAGACCGTGCTACCCGGCATGACCGGCAGTTTTGCCTGATCATGATTGACCTGGACAACTTCAAACATATCAATGATACCTTAGGCCATGTTGCCGGAGATCAAATTCTGAAAGATGTGAGTTCCCGGTTAACCGGATCCGTAAGGAATACCGATACGGTTGCTCGTCTTGGCGGGGATGAATTTTTACTGATTATCCCTGAGCTGGCTGATAATGCAACGGCGAAGATGCTGGCGAGTACAATTCTGGCTTTGTTTGAAAAACCTTTTGTAATAGCAAAACAGGAGTTTTTTATCTCCACCAGTATAGGGATGGCTATCTATCCGCAAGACGGGGACACTCCTGATGAGTTACTTAGAAGTGCCGATATGGCTCTGTACCGGGTCAAAGATGAAGGGAGAAACGGGTTTAGCTTTTATGATTTAAGTATGAATGAAGCACTGCAGCGCAGTCTTCTTCTGAATCATCATTTGCACTCGGCAATCAGTAACAATGAAATAGAGATCTACTATCAGCCTATTATTAATTTGAAAACGCGGAAAATTATCGCGGCAGAAGCACTGATGCGTTGGCATCACAGCCAGTTGGGTTTTATCTCTCCGGAAGAGTTTATTCCCCTGGCCGAAAAAAACGGTCTGATTCACCAGCTTGGCGAGTTTGCTTTACTGCAGGCATGCACGCAGGCGGCTGAATGGCAAGCCATTTATCCGATGCAGATTGCAGTGAACTTTTCCAGTGTGCAGTTTCGTTACTGCAGTGAGTTGTTGCATAAAATAGAGACTGTATTAGCAACAACTGGTTTGCCTGCAGAGAAACTTCAGGCTGAAGTCACTGAAAGCCTGTTGATTGACAACCATAAAGAACTGGCAGATATGCTGAAACACCTGACTGAGCTCGGTATTCAGCTTTCTATAGATGATTTTGGTACAGGTTATTCCGCTTTAGCTTATCTGCAGAAATTTTCTTTTTCTAAACTGAAAATTGACCGTGCTTTTGTGAGTCATCTGGAGACAAACCCGGCTGACCTGGCATTAGTGAGGGCAATATTGGCAATGGCCAAAGCGTTGAATTTAGAAG
>JAPHUG010000275.1 GCA_026197195.1 Sedimenticola sp. | reverse complement strand
GGGGCAGGATTCGAACCTACGACCTTCGGGTTATGAGCCCGACGAGCTGCCAGACTGCTCCACCCCGCATCTGGATGGCAGATAATACGCAGATGATTTCGGTTTGACAACCTTTCTTTTAAATTATTTTTATTCAATAAAGAGACAGCGCAATTCTTTGTCACAAAGCTCGGCATTATCCAACCTGCTTAATGAAAAAAAGCCCTGCCAACGGCAGAGCTTTTTAACGGATCACTGTATTAGTTTACGAAAGCGCAGCAGCACAAAGTGACAGCAAGCCTGCTGGGAACAGACCCAGAAGCAGCATAGAGAGCCGGTTCACTGAGAGTGCAATCCGGGTATCGATGCCAGCCTCCAGAGGGCTGCTATCAACTGGCTTGTCAAAGTACATCAACTTAACAATACGCAGATAGTAGAAGGCACCAATGATTGAGAAGAATACACCGACCAGCGCGAGCCAGGTCATATCAATACTGATCACAGCCTCTAGCACAAACATCTTCGCGAAGAAGCCTACGGTAGGCGGCACGCCCGCCATCGAGAACATGACCAGCAGCATCATGGCCGCAAACCAGGGACTGCGCTCATTCAGGCCTTTATAGTCGTCCAGATTCTCTGCTTCAAAGCCGCGGCGGCTTAGCAGAATGACAATACCAAAGGCACCCAGGGCCATGGCTGCATAGACAATGCTATAGAACATCGCTGCCGTGTAGCCTTTTGTGGTTCCGGCGAGTATTCCAATCAGAATAAAGCCCACATGGGAGATAGTTGAATAGGCCAGCATGCGCTTGATGTTGCCCTGGGCAATAGCAAAGATGTTACCCAGGCCCATGGAGAGTATGGCCAGGATCACCAGCATATACTGCCAATCGGCATGCAGCCCACCCAGGCCATCGACCAGCATACGCATAGCCAGCGCAAAGGCTGCAATCTTAGGGGTACTACCCAGGAAGGTCACTACAGCCGTTGGTGCACCCTGATAGACATCAGGCACCCACATATGGAACGGTACCGCACCGAACTTGAATGCCAATCCGATCACCACAAAGACCAGACCAAAGACCAGAACCATCTTGTTTACATCAGGATTAGCCAGACCTTCACCGATGGCCTGGAATTCTATTGATCCCGTGGCACCGTAGATCATTGAAATTCCGTAGAGCAACATGCCCGATGCCAAGGCACCCAGCACGAAATATTTCATGGCAGCCTCTGAACTATCAGCGGAGTCACGATTAAATGCCACTAGCGCATAGAGTGAAAGTGCAAGCAGTTCCAGGCCAAGATAGACCGTAAGGAAAGTATTCGCCGACACCATCACCATCATGCCGAGTACTGCAAACAGGCCAAGGACGTAATACTCGCCCTTGAACAGATCCCTTTCCCTCAAATAGTCCTTGGAGTAGAGAAAAGCACCCGCACTGATGATGTATATGGCAATCTTTAACAGATCACTCATGCCATCGCGTATCACACTGCCATCAAACACAATGCGTGTTTCTGACGGTGCAGTCACAAGCGTTATCACGATGGCCAGCAACAGACTGACTTGGGTCAGACCATAACTGATTACCCGCTGCTCCTCTTTGAGAAACAGATCCACCACCAGAACCACACAGGCCGCCGTTAGGATAAAGATCTCCGGTAAAACCGGTATCAGCATAGATGTATCAAATTGCATCGAATCTCACCAATTCCTTCAATAGGGCCGGTTAGGGTATTTTTGTTACAGCGATGTGCTTAAGCAGATTAGCTACTGAGGCATCCATCACTTCAACCAGTGGTGCAGGCCAGAGTCCTAATACCAGTACCGCCACAGCAAGCGAACCGAGGACCAGGAGCTCCCGTCCATTAATGTCTTGCAGTGCCGCGACTTTTTCATTGCCCACAGCACCAAACACCACGCGCTTCACCATCCACAAGGTGTAAGCTGCGCCAATGATCAGCGTTGTTGCAGCCAGGAAGGCGAACCAGAAATCGGCACGGAAACTTGCCAGAATAACCATGAACTCACCAACAAAGCCTGAAGTACCCGGCAGACCTGCATTAGACATGGCAAAGAACACCATGAAGCCGGCAAAAATTGGCATGGTGTGTACGACACCGCCATAGTCTGCAATATTACGACTGTGTACACGGTCGTAGAGTACGCCGACACAGAGGAACATCGCCGCAGATATGAAACCGTGCGATACCATCTGCACCATACCGCCTTCCATACCAAGCATCGCACCACCGGTGGAATTGCTGTTCTGGGCAATCATGAAGACAATAAAGAAGCCCAGTGTGACAAAACCCATGTGCGCGATGGATGAATAGGCGATCAGCTTCTTCATATCCTGCTGGACCAATGCGACAAAGCCTATATAAACCACTGCGATCAACGACATGGTTATGATCAGCCAATCGAGATGGCTACTCGCGTCGGGTGTAATCGGCAGACTGAAGCGGAGGAAGCCGTAACCACCGATCTTCAGCATAATGGCCGCCAGAATTACAGAACCACCTGTTGGCGCTTCCACGTGTGCATCTGGTAACCAGGTGTGCACAGGCCACATAGGCACCTTGACCGCAAAGGCCATAAGAAAGGCAATAAAGATCAGTATCTGTACATCCAGCCCCATCTTCAGGTCATGGAAGGCCAGAATGTCAAAGCTATCGGCCTGGAAGTACATGTAAATCAGTGCGACCAACATGAAGACAGAACCGAAAAAGGTATAGAGGAAGAACTTGATCGTGGCGTACACGCGATTGGGTCCACCCCAGACACCAATGATCAAGAACATGGGGATCAGCATGGCTTCCCAGAACACATAGAACAGCAT